>DATCWN010000377.1:0-8440 GCA_036566285.1 Hanamia sp. | reverse complement strand
CGTGGATCAAAGAGTATGTTGATAAGCAGGAAAAAAACAGGCCGGTTCTAAATATAGTTGTGTTGTTATCGAAGAATACTAATCAATCTGGCGGTGAGGCCTGGAACCGCTTGTTCAATTCGGGAGACGCCATTACCTCAGGTGCATTCAACGGTGGATATAATATTGTTGTGAGCGATAAAGTGGTACCGGCGGATGCGTACTGGATCTATGCTCCCGGTGGCAAAAATGATGTATTACCGGAAGATGTGGTGGCATTATTCAACACCAATAAAAAAGTATTTCTTCAGGCGGGTAGCGAGTTGCCATCCGGCCCGGGCATTAGCTCCGGCTGGAAATCCGCACTTGAAAAATGTGGAATTGATGGTACCCAAAAATTTAAATATGCTGGAGGAACCGATAGCCCTTCCGAAGCATCATTGCCTGAAAACCAGGAAGAAGAAATTCCATATACCGGTTATTATAAAGGACATTACCTGCGTTTTACCGGAGCTGATGTACAGCGTGGAAAGGATTTGAGAGCAGGCACCGTAATTCCCAAAAATGCTATTTCCGGAGAAATATATAGTGCGCCCAACAAGACTTATGGACGGGGTCCTTATATAGCAGGTAAGAACAATAAATATGTGGTAACAACCACATCGCTTAACTGGGAAACTGCCTATCCTATTTCAGATTTGCTTTCCGGAGGTGGCGTTCTTCCTTCATCGAATGTATGGGGCATAGCCGGAAAAAATGTTACGGCTCTTCTGGCCATTGAAACCACCGAGTTGGAACTTATAATCCCCGGCCTTGCGGATGGATCCGAAATCCATGTAGTAATATGGGATAATAAAAAGAACAAGAAATCTGAGGAAACAGTTGTTTATAAAGCTCCTTTCAAACGTATGCTAAAGGAGTATGATCTCATAATGATAGATACTATAAAATGATTGTAATATCCTTACCATTCGATTTATAACAAACTGTATAATTTTATTTCGTTTTTAAATTCTAAAAAAAAGACATGAACAAATTTATTAAAAAGGGAGGCTTATTAATTGCTGCAATTGCATTTAGTTTTTCATTTTTCGGATGCAGTGATAAAGCCGTAACAAAAGAAACGGAGTCTCAATCAGTGAAAACAGCAGAGGATCAACTCGCTCTTACACCTCCGATGGGTTGGAATAGTTGGAATGCTTTTGGAAAAAATGTAAGTGAGCAGGTTATTAAGGAAACGGCAGATGCAATAGTAAGCAGCGGTTTACAGGCAGTGGGTTTTGAGTATATCGTTATTGACGACATTTGGCACGGAGGCCGGGATTCCACTACAGGTATGTTGTACGCTGATGCAAAAAAATTTCCTTCAGGAATGAAAGCTTTGGCAGATTATGTTCATAGCAAGGGTCTTAAATTTGGAATTTATTCCGACGCAGGAACCCTGACTTGCGGAGATATGCCGGGTAGCTATGGATACGAAGAAAAAGATGCAAAGCTTTTTGCATCCTGGGGAGTAGATTTTCTCAAATACGATTATTGCTATGTTCCGGAATTAGTGTCTTTCAATAATGATTACAAGATGGCCATTGATCGCTATAAAGCTATGGGTGATGCACTTAAAGCAACGGGCCGTCCGATTCTGTATAGCATTTGCGAATGGGGCCCGCGTTCTCCGTGGTTGTGGGGAAAGGAAGTAGGTGGCCACATGTGGCGCACTTCGTATGATGTGGCCGATATTTGGGATATGCCGAGAAATGAAACAAGCCCTATCGGCATCCTCACTTCAATAGATGCTATGGCAAATCTCGGTAGATTTTCGGGGCCGGGTGGGTGGAATGATCCTGATATGCTGGTGGTGGGTTTAAACAATACGGGGTTTATTAAAGGTGGCGGATGTAACGAAATTGAATACCGTACGCAAATGAATATGTGGTGTATGTTTTCGGCTCCTCTCATGATTGGCTGCGATGTGAGAAATATGAATGAAGAAACAAAAACCATTCTTTTGAATAAAGATATTATTGCGATTGATCAGGATACTTTGGGAAAACAGGGATTCCGGGTAATGAGTAAAGACGGATTGGAAGCCTGGAAAAAACCTCTTAGTGGTGGCCGGTATGCGATTGCATTGTTTAACCGTAATTCACAGGATAAAACCATTAATGCTTCGTGGAAAGATCTTGAACTGGATGCTACAGCGCGCTATGATGCTTATGATGTATGGAAACATGCAGTAACGGGTGTTGCGTTAGATAAAATTTCAGCAAAACTAAAGCCTCACGAAAGTCAGGTGTATGTATTTACTGAAGCTAAAACAAAATAGAGGATTGATTTGTCTGTAAGGAAATATTGATTTTGATTGAATGGATTATAGTTTTTGGGATAAAAAAAACTTGATAAAACTTTAATTGATTGTTTCAAAAGAATAATTTACTAAAATAAAAAATCTGCTGGTATGAATAATTCAAGAAGAAATTTTTTAAAAAATTCAGGCATTGTAAGCTTAGGCTTTTTAGGATTAAATAGTTGTGTATTATCTGGCTGTATGGTCAATGCTGAGCCAGGTATCGGATTTGGCCCGCTCCAGTTCCGGGAAGGAGAAATTCTGAGTTTGCCAAAAGGATTTTCGGCAAAGGTAATTTCCAGCAAAGGGGCTGTAATGAGTGATGGGCTTTTTTCTCCGGGCAATCATGACGGGATGGGTATTTTTGAATGGAAAGACGGACGGGTCATGTTGATAAGAAATCATGAACTCACGCCGGGGTCTTATGGCGAAGGGCCTTTTGGAAAAGGAGATGAATTGATTAATAAAATAGGAAAGAATAAATTTTACGATTTTGCAGGAGGATGGGAACGTGCCTGTGTAGGTGGTACCACCACAATGATTTACAACGAGCAAAGCCAAAAAATAGAATCAGAATATCTTAGCCTGGTCGGAACAGTGAGAAATTGTTCCGGTGGAAAAACTCCCTGGAATACCTGGATTACCTGCGAGGAAACATCAGATAAAAAAGGAGATGAGAACGGTACCCTGGAAAAAGATCACGGTTATAATTTTGAAGTACCAGCTACTGATAAGATTGGCGTAGCAGACCCCATACCCATCAAAGCGATGGGGCGTTTTGTTCATGAGTCCGCCGCTGTACATCCTGAATCAGGTGTGGTATATCAAACAGAAGATGAAGGAGATGGATTATTTTATCGCTATATCCCCAATAAGCCGGGACATTTGCTCGAAGGAGGCAGATTGCAATGCCTGGCAATTAATGAATGGAAAAGCGCCGACACACGCAATTCGCCTCAATTGAAAACAGATCCTTTTCCTGAAAAGAAACTTTTCGACGTATCATGGATAGATCTTGATGAAGTAGAATCACCAAATGGCGACCTTCGCCATCGTGGGTTCCTGAAAGGCGCTGCAAAATTCACTTCGGGTGAAGGACTGTCTTATGGAAAGAATGAAGTATTTTTTACGTGTAGCGCTGGTGGAAAATCCGGCAATGGACAAATTTTCAGGTACATACCCAGTAAATATGAAGGCCAGTCGCAGGAAAAAGATTCTCCTGCTCAACTGGAACTTTTTCTTGAATCTAAAAGCATAGATACCTTTCGTTACTGCGACAATATTACCGTGGCGCCATGGGGAGATGTGATTATTTGTGAAGACACTGAAGACCCAAGGATTATAGGAATTACACCAGAAGGGAAATCGTATGTGATAGCTAAAAATATAGGGTACAGGGAATCTGAATTTGCAGGCCCAGTATTTTCACCTTCCGGCAAAACTCTTTTTGTCAACATTCAATCTCCGGGACTTACCCTTGCTATTACGGGGCCATGGAGATCTTAAAATCTTTTTCAATAATTCGGAATCTTTTGTAATTGTAAAAATGACCTGTATTTTATGAGGTCATTTTTTTTGCACAACCTTCAACCTTCAACCTTCAACGTTCAACCCTAAACCCATCCTAACTCATCTTCAATCTTACTAATGCTTATTCTTTAAAAATCGGTTTCTGTATTCTTTCGGAATGATGCCAATAACTTTTTTGAAATGCCGGTAAAAGTTGGAAAGATTATCAAATCCACTTTTATAACTGATTTCGGAAATACTGAGATTGTGTTCCATTAATAACCGGCAGGCATGTCCAATCCTGATTTCCGTTACATAATCAGAAAACGTTTTACGCGTGTGATGTTTGAAATATCTTGAAAATGAAGGAACACTCATGTGAAGCTTTGATGCTATTTCCTTAACATAAATTTCATCGGTATAATTTTTCATGATAAATTGAAATACCTGGTTGATCTTGTCTGAATCGCTGCACATATAAGTCGTGTAACCTGTCGACAATAAAGGTTTTAATTCATGACTTTGCGATAATTGCAATAGTATTTCCAAAAGGCTTAAGAGCCTTTGTGGCGACTTCTCATTTTCCATTTCCCGCAATTTCTCACTAATATTTTTTTTTGTTTTTCCTTTTATTTCTAATGCAAGGGACGACTTTTCCAGCAGCCGGTTCACTGTTTTCATTTCAGGGATATCGAAAAAATGATTGCCCAAAAAATCTTTTGTGAAATGAATGAAGATGGACTTTGCTTTTAGCTTGCTATTTTTTGAATAAAATTCCTCGCTATTTCTGAATAAATGAGGAATGTTGGAACCAATCAAAGAAAGATCACCTTCTATGAAATAACTAACATTATCACCAATGAACCTCGTTCCCTTACTTTTATCAATTAATACCAGTTCATACTCCTGGTGAAAATGCCATGGGTTTGCAAAGTAATCGCAATCCATTGTCTTATATACGAAGGAAGCATCCGCAGCAACAGGCAATGTATGTAATTGTGGTTTCATTGTGTTCAATTGACTGTATTTGTATTAAATTAACTGTACCTCACAAATGTAAGCAGTTAGTTGTTATTAAGCTATTATGCATAGATGTATTTATTTTAGTTCAAAAAAAATATTATTTTTTATTGGAGATGTTCTTTCTGAGTTGCCTTATTTTTTGAGTGATGCTATTGTGATAGAGCAAAATAGCTTCATTCGTTTCGTAGTACCCGACTTCTTAGGTATTATTTATTTTTTAGGCAATATATTTTGTTTACGTTTTTGAAATCAATACGACAAAGGGTTTTAGGTTTAAAAAAATATCCAGTTTGGCTTTAGTGGTTTTAATTCCTTTGGTTTTCGTTATCGAAGATAGGACTGGAATACCTGCTTTCTGAGACCTCGCTAAAGACGCTACTTCTTGTAATGCATTTATTGCCCGCCATCTATTATAGGTTTTATTTCCTGTGTTCAAAAATGGTCTTTTAAATAGGAAGGATGTCTGAGAAACTTAAAAAAGGTATTATAGGGTTGTGTTAATAAAGTATATAAAATCAATCAATAAACAGAATGTTTTATAGAGTAAAACTTCTAATTTTAATTTTTAAACCAAGCTATGAACAAAATTGAAATAAAACATCCTGATAAGGAAGTAAGTACGGGTGCATATTCTGCAGGTGTGCTTGTGGATGGCTGGCTTTATGTAAGCGGACAAGGATCCGTTGATCTGAAAACAGGTGAAATATTGCATGGAACCATCGAGGAAGAAACAATAGTTACCTTGTCTCATATTGAAAAGATTGTTGTAGCAGCAGGTGGTAGTATTGATGATATTGTAAAATGTACAGTGCATCTAAGTGATATCAACGACTTTGACAGATTCAATGCGGCTTATGGCACTTTCTTTACCGGAATAAGGCCTGCACGGACAACTGTACAATCCGGTCTGTCGGATGGAATAAAGATTGAAATTGACGCGATAGCAAAAATAAATGGATAACATTTCAGAGGATTTTAAATCAATTAATTTATGAATCAAAAGATACGTATCGGAACAGTGGGCCTTGGTTTGATGGGGAGTAGTATTGCAACATGCCTGTTGGCTGCCGGGCACCCGGTAACTTCATTAATCAGAAATGTAGAAAAAGCCGGAGGGGCCAAAGAGAGAATTCTGAAATTTCTTGAACAATTACAGGATGAAGGAATTTTGAAAGAATCACCGGGAGTAATTATTGAGAGACTCGTCATTACAGATAATGTTGAATTATTGGCTAATCATGAAATTGTAATAGAATCAATTATCGAAAATATTGATTCAAAAAAGAAGGTGTTTCAGCAACTGGAAACGGTTTTATCACCCACTGCTATTATTGGCAGCAATACGTCTGCCATACCGGTAACCATTTTGCAAAATGGTTTAAAACATCCTGAGCGATTGCTAGGAATACATTGGGGCGAGCCTGCGCATGTTTTAAGATTCCTTGAAGTAATATGCGGGAATGATTCGGATGTAAAATATGCTGAGAAAATAGTAGCCCTCGCAGAAACCTGGGGCAAAGAACCATCATTGGTGAGAAAAGATATCAGGGGTTTTATTACCAACCGGCTTATGTATGCAATGATGCGGGAAGCCTTCCATCTGGTAGATAAAGGATATGCTTCCTATGAAGATATTGACCGCGCATGCCGTAACGATTTTGGCTACTGGATCACATTTGCAGGACCTTTCCGTTTTATGGATCTCACAGGAATTCCTGCTTATCTTACCGTTATGAAAGACCTTTTTCCAGAACTTGATAATGCTACCCAGGCACCCGATTTTATGGAAAAGCTGGTAGCTTCCGGAGCAAAGGGAGTCAGCAATGCCCAAGGCTTTTACTCTTATACAAAAGAAACCGCTGAAAAGTGGGAAAAATTATTCGTTGAATTCACTTATGAAATAAGGAAGCTATCCGAAAAGTATCCTAAAAACATCGGAGATGTATGATTTGGAAAAAACTGATACGGTCTGTAACTGCTACAGAAGTAATTGTGCTATCCAAACTTAATCACAAAATTTCATTTCACCTTGAAGCAATACGCCTGCCTTAATAAGTAATTGTAAATTATAATTCAAATAATACTCCAACACAATAACCATCATTATAAAAAATTTAGCATGAACAAAAAAGAACTATCCGGAATAGTCCCAATTGTGCCAACGCCATTTACCGCAAACGAGGAAGTGGACGAAGAAGCATTGAAAAAATTAATTGATTTTGCCATTGGCAATGGAACAGAAGCAGTATGTCTGCCTGCTTATGCCAGTGAATTTTATAAATTAAGCGACGAAGAAAAACTTCGTGTGGTAAAAGTTGCGGTAGAGCATTCTGCCGGCCGCATTCAGATTGTTGCACAGTCCAACCATCCGTCTTTAAAAGTAGCCAGCAAACTGGCCCAGGTAAATGTGGAAGCCGGTGCTGATGTGGTTTCTATTGCAGTACCCCGCATTTTTAATTTGCCCGAAAACTCTGTAAAAGAATATTTGTCAGGTTTCCTTGCTTCTGTACCCAATACGCCGGTATTGATCCAGGATTTTAATCCCGGAGGTGTTTCCATCAGCGTACAGCTTATTAAAGAATTAATGAACGAACATTCCAATTTTAAATACCTGAAGTTGGAAGAGCCATTGTGTGCACCAAAGTTTGAGGCTATTATAGAGGCTACCGGAGGTAAAATTGGATTGATGGAAGGATGGGGTGGTTTGTATATGCTTGAATTGGTTAAGGTTGGTATCAAAGGAGTAATGCCGGGTTTGGGCGTTTCTGATATTTTGCAAAAAGTATTTATGCTGAGAAAGAATGGTAAAGATGCCGAAGCATTTGATTTGTTCGAAAAAGTAATGCCGCAGATATTTTTCTCATTGCAGAATATGGAGTTGTTCCATTACGTAGAAAAGGAATTATTAATAGCAAGAGGCGTTTTGAGTAATAGTGTAGTTCGTAAAGCAGCTTATAAGCCTGATGACCATACGGCAGCATACATTAAAGAATTGAACAACCGCATAGTAGCGTTAGTGAATTCATAATTCCCTGATAAAGGAATTACTGAGTAAAGTAGGTAGTTCATTTTTAAATTTTTAAACAGGTATAGAAATGACCAATTTTCAGAATGATAAGGAATTGTTCGGTTTTATTGAAGAACATTTATATGTAGCTGCAGTATGCGATATTCTTGATGAACTTGGGTACCGCAACCAGGCGATGCATCAACGTTTACGCCCTCTTTTACCGGATATGAAAAATTGTGGTTTCATCGGTAGGGCAAGAACATTAAGGTGGATGGAAACAGACCATTTAGCTGAAAACCCGTACGGACTTGAAATAGAATTTATGGATTCTTTGTGTGCTGGAGATGTTGTCATCCATTCTACAGATCATTCCGGAGCCAATGCACCCTGGGGCGAACTGATGTCTACCATTGCCAAACGAAATGGGGTGGCGGGCTGTGTTTGTGATAGCCAGATCCGAGATTGCGTCAATATTGTAGAAATTGGCTTCCCAGTCTATTATACGGGCATCAGGCCTTTGGATTCTAAAGGGCGTGCTATTGTAATTGCTTACGATGTGCCTGTTCGCTGCGGGG
>DATCWN010000364.1:0-21417 GCA_036566285.1 Hanamia sp. | reverse complement strand
AGGATCCTCTTTTACAAAAATATCACCGACAGGCGTTTTGGATAAAAATGATCGGCTGTGTTGCGTTTTTTCTTTATAGTGGCATTTTAGCGCCCGCCGATTCTATAGGGTTGTATCACCTGGAAGGGAATAATCTTTATCGTCTTATTTTAAAAGATGCGGAGAACCTAAAATACATCTTTTTAAGAGGTGAAAATTTTGATCTCTCTTTGGTTAAGAATCCTGGCAACACCGGTTATTTCGCAAGTGAAGCCAATTTTATGGTGATACGGCTTGACGCCATTTTCTCATTCCTAACTTTTGGAAGATATTCTGCAATCAGTTTGATATTCGCCGGTATTGCTTTTTCCGGCCTTTGGAAACTTTATCTGTTTTTCTATGAACAATTACCAAAAATGCATAAGCAATTCGCCATCGCGATACTTTATTTTCCAACCGTCGTTTTCTGGAGTTCCGGAGTTATGAAAGATACGTTATGTATAGCGGCATTGGGCTGGATCACGCATGCTTTGTATGGACTATTGTATCGGAAAAGAGCTATCATGAAGAACCTCTTTGTCTTATTCATTTTTGGCTATCTGCTCGCCATTATTAAGGTGTATATTTTACTCGCCTACATTCCGTTTTTTGTTCTGTTCATTATTTTAAGAAATATTCATGGGGTAAAGAATGTATTTCTAAAATTCATGCTGGCACCTGCTTTGATAGTTCTAAGCATATTCTTATTCATCCAGGTACTCAGCAATTATGACGAGGAGCTCGGAGCGTATGCCGCTGAAGATGTTACCAGCACCATTTCTACTTTAAATTCCGCATTCGCGCAAAAAAACGGGAGCGAAGATGCTTCTTCTAATTTTAACCTGGGCGCTGAGTTTGATGGATCTTTTATCGGTTTAATTAAAATAGCCCCATACGCAATCGGCGCTACTTTCTTCCGCCCTTTTATTTGGGAGGCTCATAAAATTTCCCAGTTGATGGCCGCAGTGGAGAGCCTTATTTTAATGTTTTTCACCTTGTTTATTATTTTCAAAAGTGGATTAAAAACCTTCATAAAATTAGTATTATCCGATCCTCTTATTATGTATTGTTTTCTTTTTTCCTTTGTCTTTGCTTTATTCGTGGGAGCCAGTACTTTAAATTTTGGCACACTGGTTCGTTATAAAATTCCATGCCTCCCTTTTTACGCCATCTCTTTGTTTCTTATTTATGAAAAGGTAAAAGAAAGGTCCATCCGAAAAACTTTACAAAAAGCAAATGCTTGTCCACCCAACCATATAATACTTACTCCGGCTATTTCATAAATCGGTTTTCAAAAAAGTATCTTTTACAGGCATCTCGTTTTCATTAATAATAAAGTTATTTTGCAGTAAATAAAACTCCGGGAAAATAATGTGTGGTATTGCGGGTACGGTTAATTCCAGCTTTTCTTATCAACAGGTAATTAAAGACATGGGCCATCGCGGGCCGGATGAACACGACGGCTATCAAAATAAAAATGTAAACTTTTTTCATCTCCGCCTTTCTATTCTTGATATTGCCTGCGGCAAACAACCTATGCATCTCGGGGATAAATACACCATTATTTTTAATGGAGAAATTTACAATCATTTAGAAATCAGGAAGCAATTTAATCTTATAGGAAACACTTCCTCCGATACAGAAACGCTGTTGCTTTTATACGAACGGTTTGGCACAGATTTTCTTCAGTATCTCGATGGCATGTTCGCTTTTGTGATCCATGATAAGATTAAAGATGAATTAATTATTGCCAGGGATCGTGCCGGTAAAAAACCTTTTTATTATTTTTTTGACCAAAAAAAATTTGCATTTGCCAGTGAATTAAATTGCCTGAAAGGGATGGTTCCTTTAGAAATTGAAAACGCCCACTTTTACCAATACCTGCGGCTTGGATCTTTTTACCGGCAGTTCACTCCTTATAAAAATGTAACAGAATTAAGAGCAGGTACTTTTCTTGTCGTGAATTGTGATACCCTTTCCATTCAGGAAAAGAGATGGTGGAATATCAATAATTTTTACCAAAAACAAAGTGTGGATTCTTTTGAAGAAAGCCTGCAAAAAACGGATGACTTGTTGCATCTTGCTGTGAAGAGAAGATTTGAATCGAGCGATCTTGAGGTAGGAAGCTTTTTAAGTGGAGGTATTGATAGTGGCGTGGTTACTGCCATTGCGAGTGAGTACAATAAAAATCTGAAAACATTTACGGTTTCTTTTGAAGGCGAATATGATGAAGCGCCACTTGCAAAACTGGTGGCTGAAAAATACAAAACCCATCACACTGAAATAAAAATTTCATTTAAAAATCTTAAAAAGGATCTTGAAAAAATCTTGTGTAATTATGGCGAACCTTTTTTTGATAGTTCCGCCATACCGAGCTATTATGTAAGCAAGGAAGCAAAAAAATATGTAACGGTGATCCTTAACGGCGATGGGGCCGATGAGCTTTTTGGCGGCTACAGGCGATACGTACCCTTTGCCCGATACGATTTTTTCAGGAAAAACATTTTGGTAAAAAAAACCGCTTCATTCTTTAAACATGCTTTTCCTGCCTCCAACAATAAAAAGTCGCTGTATAATTATTTGTACCGGCTGGCTTCATTGGCTTCTAATTCGGGACTGGAAATGTATCTCTCTGCCGGTGTAGATATTTTTGAAGATTACGAACAATATATTATGGATCCCGGTTTTGATTATTTGCAACCGGTAAAACAGGATTTTAATAAACTTGCCAATAGCAATTTATCCGGATTAAAAAAAATAATGAATCTCGATTTTGACACCAATCTTTTCAGTGATTTGTTAGTAAAAATGGACATAGCAACCATGGCCAATTCGCTGGAAGGAAGAAGCGCTTTTCTTTCTAAAGAATTATTGGAATATATCCCATCTTTGCCGGACAATTTTAAAATAAAAGGTACGACTACAAAATTTATGCTCAGGCAACTGGCTACAAAATACCTTCCTGCACCTTTAATCAATCAGCCAAAGCGCGGCTTTGAAATTCCATTAAAAAAGTGGATAGATAATGAATTAAAAGAACCCGTGTTTGATTATCTTTCTTCTGCAAATAGTTTTTATAAAAATTTTGTAAAAGAAACTTTCGTGCAGGATCTTTTAAATAACAAAATTAAAATCGCTGATGAGAAAAGAGCGAAGATCCTGTGGACTCTTTTATCATTGGAAATCTGGTATAAAAAAGTATATCAATGAACGAAGCCGTCTTAAAAAAAAAGAAAATTGCGGTAATTGAAAACGGGCTTTTCTCAACCTATACAATGAGAGAAGCGCTTATGCAGCAGTTGCTTCGCGAAGGCTATGAAGTAACGGTTCTCACGCACACCAACAGCTTTGTTTCGCAAGTGGAAAAAACCGGGCTTAAGGTCATTCATATTGGTTCCGGCAATCTAAATCCTGTAAAAGTTTCAAAATATATCTATCATTTATACAGCGCTTTAAAAAAAGTAGCGCCGGATGTGTGTCTTACTTTCAGCATCAGGCCTGCCATCTGGGGCAATTTTATTACGCGGTTTTTAAACGTGCCTACCATAACGAACATCACTGGTGTGGGTCCCTTATTTACCAGTAAAAATTTTGCATACCGCATCGCCCGGATTATTTACCGCGATGCTTTGAAAAAAACGAAGAAGGTTTTTTTTCAAAACTATGATGACATGAATTTGTTCATCGAAAACAAATTTGTAAAAAAAGAAATAGCTGAAAGGATCCCAGGTTCTGGTGTTGATTATATAAAATTCAGCCCGCAAACAGCGCCCGAAAAAGAAAAAGGAATATTTATTTTTTTATTTATCGGTAGGCTTATAAAAGATAAAGGCATCTTTGAATTTATAGAAGCGGCCCGCATCATTCATAAAAAATATCCGGACGTTTTATTTAATGTTATCGGTCCTTTCTGGCATCAAAATTTAAAATCCAACACCATCACAAAATTGGATCTCCAAAACTGGATTGAAGAAGGAATAATAGATTATGAAGGTGAAAAAAAAGACGTCAGAAAATTTATTGCAATGGCAGATTGTATTGTACTTCCATCGTATCGTGAAGGCACCTCGAATATTTTATTAGAAGCAGCCTCCATGGAAAAGCCGGCCATTACCACTAACACAACAGGTTGTAAAGAAGTAGTTGAGAATGGTGTTACAGGCTTTTTATGCAAAGTAAAAAATGGCAAAGACCTTGCTGATAAGATGGAGAAAATGCTTTTATTAACACCGGAGGAAAGATGCATGATGGGAAAAAAAGCCAGGCAAAAAATTATAAAAGAATACGACAAGCAAATTGTTTTGAACGCATATTTAAAAACTATTAATGAAGCGGTTGAAGTGAATGGTGAATGAGTGAATGGTGAATTTGCAATTCAATGCATAACCATTCAAAAAAAATAACAATCAACAAAAACAATCCAACAAATAACAATCAACAGAAGTAACTCAAAAAATAACAATTCAACACATAAGATTTTGACTATTGACCATTGACCATTCACCATTATGAACCTTCCTCAAAACGACCAGGAACTCTTAGAAAGTTTCAAAAATCCTGCAACCAAAGAGCAGGCCTTTACCGGTATTATAAAAAAATACCAGGAAAAATTATACTGGCATATCAGGCGGATGGTGATAGACCATGAAGATGCCAATGATGTTTTGCAAAATATGTTTATTAAAGTTTGGAAAGGCCTTGAGAATTTTCGGGAAGACAGCCAGCTTTATACATGGCTCTATCGCATAGCTACTAATGAATCGCTTACTTTTCTTACGCAACAAAAAAAGAGAAGTACGTTTTCTTTAAGCGATGATGAAAATGGATTGAGTAACAAATTAAAAAGCGATACCCATTTTGATGCTAATAAACTGGAATGGAAACTACAACTGGGTATTCAATCTTTGCCGGAAAAACAAAGGCTGGTTTTTAATTTGAGGTATTATGACGAGATGCCTTACGGAGAAATGAGCAAAATACTTGAAACCAGTGAGGGCGCACTCAAAGCGAGTTATCACCATGCGGCGAAAAAAATCGAAGAATTTATATTGAATCATTAAACTTAGTGAATCAAAAACAGTCTGAGAAAAGGAATGAATCAATCAAATGAAATAATAAAAGAATTACAAGGCATCAGCCCCATGCTGGCTCAAGTGCAAAAGGTAAATGTATTTGAAGCACCGGACGGCTATTTTAATACGCTCGCTGAAAAAGTAATTACCCGCATTTTATTGGAGGAAAAGGACAGTTTCAATTTTAATAAAAAAGAGATACAACAGGTCCCTGAAGGGTATTTTGATTCTTTAAGCGATGCTATTCTTTCAAAAATAAAAAAAGAAGAAGCAGAAAATAAAGAAGAAGACTTCCAAAAATCATTTCCGGTTTTACATTCTTTAAAGGATAAAAATGTATTTACCGTTCCTGAAAATTATTTCGAAGGAGTAAGTCATCAAGTTATTAATAAAATAAAAAGCCATCAACCAGCGAAAGTTATTTTAATGAATACCAAATGGTGGAAATATGCAGCAGCAGCCATTATTATAGGTGTTATTGCTATTGGCTCATTGCAGTTATTTAACAACTCACGGGATAGAGACCAAATTCCATCTTACGTAGAATCCTCTTTTCAATATAAAACACCTGAGCAGGTGGATGAGGGAATTGCCTCTTTAAGCGATGATGAAATTATAAAATATCTTGAAAAGTATGGTAGCATTATGGATAATGATTTACTGATTAAAGATGTGGATGTAAAAGAGCTTCCGGCCACTGAAGATTATTTAATTGATGAAAATACTTTGAATAATTATTTAGAAAAAATAGATAATCAAAGCAATAAATAAAACTCATTAAAATGAAAAAATATTTACTCTTACTGTTTATAATGTTGGGATGCTTTTCTTTTTTGAAAGCCCAGAATGGAAATGGGCAACGCGGAGAAAAGGTACAGGCATTGAAAATTGCATTTATCACACAAAAATTGCAGCTAACTTCTGCAGAAGCTCAAAAATTCTGGCCGGTTTACAACCAATATGAAAACGAAGTAAAAAATATCCGCACCAACAATAAGAATGGCGATGTATTGGAAAACGAAGAACAATTATTGAATATCAGGAAAAAATATAAACCTGAATTTGAAAAAATTCTTGGCCCTCAAAAGATGAATGACCTTTTTAATGCGGAAAGAGATTTCAGAAATGTATTGATAAAGCGCCTTAAAAATCGCAACCAGCAGCGCGACCGTTGATAAGAATATAACAATTTAAAAACCTTTTAAATGAAAAATGGGAGAGATTAAAATTTCTCCTATTTTTGTAACTAGGTGTTTTTCATAGGTTAGCAACGGCCAGCTCTTTTTAGGGCAGGCCTTTTTTGTGTAAGTTGGTTAAAATTTAAACACGGGAGATTTAATATCATGATAAAAAAGAAACGTCCATTTCTCTTCCTGGCCTTGCTTCCACCATTGCTGCCGTAGCTCCATAGCCTTTGCCCCGTCGTAATCATATTTTGTTTTGAACCGGTTTTTCATTTGATGCAATTGCGGCGCCACATCGGCTCCAAAAAAAACAATTTCATCGTTTTCTATAATCTTAAATACCTGGTGGTATGGTGAATGTGCGCCCGTAACTTCGTAATGTATATAATCATCAATAGCGCCATCGCCTTCTATAAATTGCAGCTTCCCGTATCTTTCGAGCAATAAGAAATTTTCTTTTTTATAAGAAGAGGATTCTTTTTGCAAAGCAAAATCCCATTCATTTTTATTGATAAAATAAGTAGCGTTTTCAAAGCTTACAATTTTTTTATTGGGATAAGCGATACCGCCGGAATGGTCTTTATGAAGATGGGATAAAAGCACTTTGGTAACATCCGTGGCGTTGATTCCGTTGGCGGCTAAATTTTTATGAATCTGCAACTGGCCGTTTTCATCGGCATAGCCAAGCCCGGTATCCAGCACTAAAATATCCTGCGAAGTGATAACTACGAATGGCTGCACCTCCACGAGCAGGCTTCCTTTGGCTCTTTGCTGTAAATCATCGCTGCCCATTTCAAAAGGAATAAATTTTTTAGTTTTATCAATTGAAAAAGCGCCTTCGCTTAGTGGAATTATTTTCATGTAATGATTTTAATTTTTTTTCTCCAAACAAAACTTTCTAAACCTTCTATTCTAAACCTCCTAAACCATCTAAACCATTCTGACTAAACCGTCCAAACTACTAAACCCCAAACCATCTGTAAATCATCTATCTCAAAACCATGTGCCGGTCAGCATCAAGCCTTATTAAAATAAATATTAAAATGGTAAAGGTTAATAACGACGAGCCGCCATAACTGAGCAAAGGCAAAGTAATTCCTATTACAGGCGCTAATCCAATGGTCATACAAATATTAATGGCTATGTGGAAAAACAAAATGGCGGCTACGCTGTATGCATACACCCTGCTGAAGGTACTTCGCTGTCGCTCCGCTAAAAAGACAATCCTTAACAGAAATAAAACGTACAGGATAATTACAAGACTGCTACCCCAGAAGCCAAAGTTTTCTCCTATGGAGGTAAAGATAAAATCGGTATGCTGCTCGGGCACAAAATCTCCCTGCGTTTGAGTTCCTTTTAAAAATCCTTTGCCCCACATGCCTCCTGAGCCTATAGCTATTTTTGATTGTTTTACATTGTAATTTTCTTTTGCTTTTTTCTTCTCTTTGTTTTGGTTCTGGATCTTTTTTTCTTCTTTGCTTAGCTTCGCCGTTTCTGCTTCCGGAACAAAGTCCACACCAAATGTGTTCATAATTCTTTCTACCTGGTAACGCTGAAGCACGTTATTGAAAATATAAGGCACAGCAAACCTTTGCACACCTACACACACAAGCCACACGCCCAATATCACTATTAAAATCTCCTTATCGCGCTTTATATTTCTTCTTAAAAAATAAATGGTAATGGCCGCAATGGCAGTAAGAATAAGGGCCAACGTATTTTTTTCTACTAAAATAGTGGCCACCACCAGTATGCCAAATGAAAAGCCAATGATGAGATACACTGGGGGGAGCCCTTCACGGTACATGGGAATTAGAAAGCAAAAATAAACCAATGCCAATCCTGTTTCGTTTTGTAAAATAGAAAAAACCGCAGGCGTTAAGACAATGGCTGCTGCAATTATCTGCGATTGGGCATTTTGAAAATTGGTTTCTGGTCGTGATAAATATTTTGAAAGCGCAAGGGCGGCAAAAATCTTGCAGGTCTCCACCGGCTGTAGGTTAAAAAATCCCAGCGGGATCCATGACCTGGAGCCATTGATGTCTTTACCTACAAAAAAAGTAAGAGCCATAAGAAAGACGCCAAAAACATAACCAATGTTGGCGGTGGCTGTAAAAAATTTACTGTCAGTTAATAGAATAAAAATGGCCACTATAGCCGAAATCCCAATGAACAGCAATTGCCTCGCATAGTTCTTTTTTAACCCGCTTATATTTTGTAAAATATTTTCATTAGTATGGTATTCAACGGAGAAAATACATAGCAAACCTATGCTTACGAAAATGATAAAGAACCATATCATTATCCAATCAACTCCTTTAGATATAACGACCTGATCACGCATGAAAATAACCATTAATTATAAGGTAAAGAATTACTGTCATCCCAGTTTTTTTTGTCTTTCAGGAAGTAGCGCCTTTGAAATAGATTTTGTAGTACTATCTTTTTTATCAGGCACCGAATCAGTAGCCGGGTGCTCCTGTTGTTTTGATTTCTTCAATTTTTCCAGGCCTTCCATCTCATCCTGGTCTTCAACTCCCATCGTATCTTTTGCAATTTTGATATAGCCTTTTTCAAAAAGGTAAGAAGTATCTTTTGCATGTAACAACGAATCTCTCTGGCGGATGGCCTGGTAAATACGTGCCGGCATCAGGTTCATTTTTGAAATGGCTTCCACCCTTGCTTTTCTTTCTTTGCCGGCAATGGAATCATTGAGGTACTGTTCAATCATGAGGCTGGCAATAGGGGCTGCTGAAGTAGAACCAAATCCGGCATTTTCACAAATAACAGCGATGGCTATACGAGGATTTTCCCTGGGCGCAAAAGCTGCGAAAAAAGCATGGTCTTTTTGTTTCACTCCTTTATAATAATTTTCTACAGTACCGGTTTTGCCGCAGACAATAATGCCCGGCACTTTTGCTGCCGCGCCAGTCCCTCGATCCATTACACCTTGCATGCCATCATGTACGGCATCAAAAATACTATCCGGGATACTTAATGGATGATGGCGTAATTTAAATGAATCGAGCATACCGTATTTATCGCCGCCATCAATAGAATCAATCATGTGTGGTGTAATAAACCAACCTTTATTGGCAAGGTAAGCCATTTCGTTGGCCACTTGTAGCGGCGTTACATTTACTTCGCCCTGGCCAATACTTACCGAACGTAGTGTGCAAAAATTCCAATGGCCTTCACCATACATTTTATCATAAGTTTTTGGCGTAGGAATCAGGCCACTTTTTTCTGATGGCATATCTATTCCTAATTTATTGCCCAGCCCAAAAGCATACATATATTTATCCCAAACCCTTAAAGCACTGTCCGGTGATCCGAAAGCAGGATTGCCAATGGTGCGCTGCATTACATTGGCAAAATAAGTGTTGCAGGACCAGGTAATAGCCTCTTTCAATTTAAAATTTCCAGGATCCAAACAACGCATTGGACGACCGCACCCATAAAACGCACCCGTACATAAGAAAGTGGTGGACGGAGTAATTACCCCTTCCTGCAAACCAATTAAAGCCTGTAAAGTTTTAAAAGTAGAGCCTGGCTGGTAGTAAGCATTTACAGTCCTGTTAATCATGGGCAACCGTGGATCTAACAATAGCTGCGCAAAATGTTTTTTTCTTTCAGAACCGCTTAAAAGATTGGGTTTGTAAGTGGGGCTGCTCACCATAGCAAGCACGCCGCCAGTTTTGGGGTCGAGCGCTACTATAGCACCAATTTTATTTTCCATCAAATGCTCGCCTAATATTTGAAGGTCAATATCAAGCGACATGTGCAGGTTTTCGCCCGGGATGGCAGCCGTATCAAACCTCCCATTTTCCAGCCGGTCGGTCAGTCGGTTTTTATTGTCTCTTTTCCAGTATTCTATGCCACGCTGCCCCATCAATACTTTTTCATAACTGCGCTCCAGCCCCGTTTTTCCCGCATAATCGCCTGTTTGATACCCTTCACCTTCATGGGCTTTTAGAAAAACCGGGCTTACTTCTGATAAATATCCAAGAATATTTCCTGCCGCATCAAAGGGATAATCGCGTACAGGCCTTGCCTGTAAATAAAATGCCGGCACAAATTTGTACATGCTTTCATTAATACGGGCAATTCTTTCAGGAGACAACGAAGATTCAAAAACTGAAGGGCGGTAGCTCCTGTTTTTAATAATGGCCGTAAGTATTCTTTCTTTAAATTCTGCGGTATCAATTTCCAAAATGCGGCATAATGTAGCCGTATCCAGGTTCATACCTCTTATTTTGCCGGGGGTTACCATTAAATCGTAAATAATAGTATTGCGCAGAATGGCTCTGCCTTTGCGGTCAAATAGAATTCCCCTGTCAGGATAAACCACCTGGCGGAATTTTCCCTGCTCGTCGGCCATTATAGAATATTTGGTATTCAATACCTGCAGGCTGAATAAGCGAAAAACGATCACCAACCCCATGAACAGTATCATGGCTATTATTATATTCTTCCTTGACTGATTAAATACAGACAAAATTTAAATGATTTTGGGAAATGAGAAGTGGTCAGTGTTTTCGCTACAAAATTAGCATGTCTAAATTGTATTTGTCCTAAATCTTTGCTTCCTTACAAATAATAATTCTGTTAATAGAATTAGCAATAAACTTATCGCTGTAGATAACAAAGATTTTAAAATAAAATAAAAATAGCCGCCGGTTTGCATCGCTTGCAAAAAGAACAAAAATGTGTGATGAATAAAAGTTAAAATAGTTACGTAAGTAAAATAGGGAGTAAAGCCCATGCTTTTAATGGAAGGCTCATTGTAATTACTTTCTGCCCCTTCCTGAGAAATTAGAAGGTTTATTAAAAATGGCCTCAGATAAGCTATCAGTACACAAGCCGCGGTGTGCAAACCATAAGTTTTTGCAAAACTATCCAGTGAAAAACCGAGGGCGAAAGCGAGCAACATTACACTGCGGCGGCCTGTTTTAAAAGGGAGCCATAAAATAAATAAAAAGTACAGATAGGGAGTAACCAACTGGTGTAGCGGAGGAACCTGATTCAATACAAATACCTGCACCAAAATAAAAAGACAAAACCGGATTATATTTTTTACGAGATTACTCATTTACTTTTTACTTTCTTTAGAAGTTGCTGTGGTTCCTCTTTTTGAAGATTATCAATAATGTATGAATATTGAAGATTCTCAAAATTGGCCGCCGGCTTTATTCTTACGGTGTATGTGCTGCTGGTTTTATCATTTATAATATCTTTCACAAAACCAATGAGTAAACCCGGTGGAAATTTATCGGAAAAACCACTGGTAATTACGGTATCGCCACGGTTTATCTTTACGGCTTTAGAAATATCCTTTAATATTAAAATATCGGGTTGCTTTCCATCCCATATCACGGTTCCGGTTTCACCGCTTTTTTTCAGCCGGGCGCTGAGGTTGCTTTGGGCATGAAGCAAACTCATTACCACCGCATAATTTTCGCTGACATCCATTACCGTTCCTATTACCGCATTATTCGGATCTATAACTCCCATATCCGTGTATAATCCTTGCTTCGAGCCTCTGTGGAGTTCAATGTAATTGTTCGGTTGGTTTATAGAGGTACTAATAACCTTTGCCTGCATGTACAAATATTTTCTTTGCTTTTGCAGGGTATCAATTGTAATGGTATCAACCGCTACTTTATTTACGGTATCGGGCATCTCAAAATCTTGCTTCAGCCTGTTATACAATTGTTCATTGGCTTTTACCAGTGAGTCATTAGTTCTTTTCAATTGAAAATAATATTCCACATTATTGTACTGCTTGCTGATTTTGCCGGTGACCTCGTTAGCAACGGCTGAATAAACCGTATGATGATAGCGGTTATAAGTGAAGAGCATATAAAACGATATACCCATCAGAATTAAGAAGAAAAGAAAATTAAAATAAATGCGGATGAAAAGAAAAATATTGCGCATACCTACTTCCCGTTAATACAGGAAAATTTATAAAGTTGATCGGAAATATACATCAATTTATGTTCTTGAACTTCCCTTTGAAAGAGTTAAAAAGGACTTATCTCATCACAAAAGGATAGCGGTCATAATGTTTTAATGCAAGTCCCGTGCCTCTTACCACGCTCTTCAGAGGATCGTCCGCAATGTGAACCGGTAATTTGATTTTTGCCGCAAGCCTTTTATCAAGCCCTCTTAATAAAGCGCCGCCGCCGGTTAAATATAAACCTCTGCGATAAATATCCGAAGCCAGTTCGGGTGGAGTGGTTTCCAATGCTTTTAAAATGCCTTCTTCAATTTTAAAAATAGATTTATCAAGCGCCTCGGCAATTTCCTGGTAGCTCACCATTATTTGCTTGGGAATACCTGTTACCAGGTCGCGTCCATTCACCGGCATATCTTCCGGAGGATTATCAATATCTTTCATGGCGGCGCCTATCTGAATCTTAATTTGCTCAGCAGTGCGTTCGCCAATTAATAAACTATGATAACGGCGTAATGCTTCCATAATATCAGCAGTAAATTCATCGCCGGCAACTCTTATAGATTGGTCGCAAACAATACCTGCCAGTGCAATAACGGTAATTCCCGTGGTGCCGCCTCCAATGTCAATAATCATATTTCCCACAGGTTCTTCTACATCAATACCAATACCGAGAGCAGCCGCCATCGGCTCATGTAATAAATAAACTTCTTTGGCGCCAGCCTGTTCTGCACTATCTCTTACGGCTCTTTTTTCAACTTCTGTAATACTACTTGGTATGCAGATCATCATGCGCCAGCTCGGTGGAAACAAAGGTTTTTTGGGATAGATTTTTTTGATCATTTCCCGGATCATTAATTCAGCAGCATTGAAATCCGCTATTACTCCATCTTTCAAAGGACGAACGGTGCGGATACTTTCATGGGTTTTTTCATGCATCATCAATGCCTTTTTCCCTACTGCTAAAATATTTTTAGGATTATTTCTATCTAAAGCAACAATTGAGGGCTCGTTAACTACCACTACATCATTGTGGATAATAAGAGTGTTGGCGGTACCAAGATCAATGGCTATTTCCTGTGTAAAAAAATTAAAAAGGCCCATGTTTTATTTAGGTATATTGAAAAATTACTAATGCCTGCAAAGTTGTGGAAATAATTTGGAATAACCACTTAATACAGGGATTGCTTTTTTATAACGCGAATAAAAATTCTAAATTATATTATTGAATGATTGAGTTGCAAAATGGTGATGTGAATGGTCAACTGTGAACGGCCAGTTTCATACTTATATCCTGAATGCTGAAAACTAAATGCTGGTAATTATTCTACGAATTCATAACCAATATCACCACGCCAGTAAATACCTTCAAAATGTATTTGCTCCAAAATTTCTTTGGATAACTCTATGGTTTCACCCAGCGTACCGGCCAGGGCAGACACCGCCAAAACTCGTCCGCCATTGGTAACTATTTCATCAGCCAGTTGTTTGGTGCCTGCGTGAAAAACCATGACGCCGCCTTCTTCATCAATATGCTTTATTGCCTGTGGGTTTTCAAGATAACCTAATTCAATGGGGAATCCTTTTTCATAATCTTCAGGATAGCCGCCACTTACCGCGACAATCGTAGCGGCATTACTTTTATCCGTTTCTATTTGATGTGCATCTAATTTTTGCTCATCCATAGCAATCAATAATTCTACCAGGTCATTTTTTAAACGTAGCATTACCACTTCGGTTTCCGGGTCGCCCATGCGGCAATTATATTCAATTACTACAGGCTCTTCATTCACTTTTATCAATCCAAAAAACAGAAACCCACGGTAATCTATTCCATCTTTTTGCAAACCTTTTATGGTGGGTTCAATAATTCTTTCTTCAACCTTTTGCATAAAATGTTCCGTAGCAAAAGGCACCGGGCTTATGGCTCCCATTCCTCCTGTGTTTAAACCCGTGTCTCCTTCTCCAATTTTTTTATAATCTTTTGCTTCCGGAAGCAATACATAATTTTTGCCATCCGTGAGAACAAAAACGCTTAGCTCCACTCCGTCTAAAAATTCTTCTATCACTACTTTATTCCCTGCATCCCCAAATTTTGATTGCTGAATAATGAGTTCAAATTCTTCAAGCGCTTCTGAATGTTCTTTGCAAATAAGGACGCCTTTTCCGGCGGCAAGCCCGTCTGCTTTTAGCACAATGGGCAATGTGTGATTCTGAATATATGCTACGCCTTCCTCAAAATTTTCAAGGCTGAACTCTTTGTACGCCGCCGTAGGGATATCATGTCTTTGCATAAAGCTTTTTGCAAAAGCTTTGCTGCCTTCCATTTGGGCGCCTTGCCTGGATGGCCCGGTGATGATAATGTGATGTAATGAGTTGTCGTTTTTGAAAAAATCGTATATCCCATTTACCAGTGGTTCTTCAGGCCCCACGATTACCATTTCAATTTTAGCACCAATGCAAAATTCTTTTATGGCTTCAAAATCATTGATGCTGATGTCAATATTTCTGCCAAGCTGCGCAGTACCGGCATTGCCGGGAGCAATGAACAGATCAGGATTTAATTTGCTTTGACTTAATTTCCAGCAAAATGTATGCTCTCTGCCACCCGAGCCAAGAATTAGAATTTTCAAAAGTTTATTTTTTGTGTAAAAAAAGAAGTGGCAAGTTATGAAATGAGTAATAAAAAAAAGGAAGCGGGTACCACTGATTTTTAAAAACTATTTTTTCAATTGAATTTATAAATGAAGTTTAACAATCTCACTTGCCTAAATAAATCGCCTTCTGGTTTTTATCTGTATTTTACAATTTTTATAAAATAAAATCTCCCAAACTTTTAAACTGAAAACTAAATGCAGCAGACTATTGAACACAAAGGACATCCACCCGCGTTATTCATTCTTTTTTTTACAGAAATGTGGGAAAGATTCAGCTACTACGGAATGCGCGCGCTGTTGGTGCTTTTTTTAGTAACTTCTGTTACCGGCGGCGGCTGGGCCTGGGAAAGGTCTGAAGCGCTTCAGCTTTATGCAGTTTATACTGGTTTGGTCTATTTAACTCCCATTATCGGCGGATGGATTGCGGATAAATTTCTGGGATATAGAAATTCAGTGGTCCTCGGGGCACTGATCATGACGATTGGCCATGCGAGTATGGCGATGGATACCAGGGTATTTTTTTTTATAGGGCTTGCCTGTTTAATAATTGGGAACGGTTTATTTAAACCCAATATCTCTTCAATAGTAGGACAGCTATATACCAAGGACAGCGATAAAAAAGATTCGGCCTACACTATTTTTTATATGGGCATTAATGCCGGTGCGTTCCTTGGCATTTTATTGTGCGGCTACATTGGCGAAAAAGTTGGATGGAGTTATGGATTTGGCCTGGCAGGCATTTTCATGTTTTTTGGAATGCTGCAGTTTTCATTTGCTCAAAAAATATTTGGATCTATAGGGCTTGCCCCTAAAAAGGAAGAGGCACTGGCTGCGATAAATCCGCACGCGAATCCTATTACAGAAGAAATCATAGAAGAAAGCCATCAATCCAAAAAGGTTACACGCGACCGCATTATTGTAATTGTGGTGTTCTCTATTTTTACTATCTTTTTCTGGATGGCATTTGAACAGGCCGGTGGCTCTATGACTATTTTTGCAAAGGATTATACCAACAGGGTATTATCGGGAAATAGCGCTTCTATTTTTAAATGGTCTAATAGTTTAATTGTAGTGGCTACCATGGTTATTTTAACGGTAGTACTGACGAATCTGTTTAGAAAAACGTTTAAGAAATATGCATTGGCCAATGTTTTTTTAGGAACCAGTTTTGTTATCATCTGGGGATTGGTTTTCTGGATGCTGAACAAAGAGTTTAAGGCACCCGTGGCAGAAGTACCGGCATCATGGTTTAGCATTTTAAATTCATTTTTCATAATAGCCTTTGCACCATTGTTTTCTAAAATTTGGGAAAGCAAATTCAATCCTTCGGGACCCATAAAGTTTGGCATTGGATTGATATTGCTTGGTATCGGCTTCGCAATTCTTGCTTATGGCGGCATTACTATTGAACAGGGAGCAAGTACCGCTTCGGTAAGTATGATATGGCTGGTTCTCGCTTATCTCTTCCACACGCTGGGTGAGCTTTGTGTTTCGCCGGTGGGCCTTTCTTATATCAGCAAGCTTTCCCCGGTTAGAGTGGTTGGTTTGATGTTTGGAATCTGGTTTGTAGCCACCTTCATCGCCAATACTTTGGCAGGCCTTACCGGAAGCCTTATTGATGGCATTACGCAGAGATATTCTATTTCTTTTTTCTTTATGATTTTTGCAATCATACCTGTGGCGGCAGGCTTAATCATGTTTGGTTTAAATAAAACATTGGTAAAGAAAATGCACGGCATTCATTAAAAAAGTTTAGTTTAAATATTGAATTATTTATAAAAGCGGTTCTCTTTAGGCCGCTTTTTTTATGTACTCAAAAAAAGTCAAAAACCATTTTTGCATTCTCATCTTTTTAAAAGAAAAAGAAAAAGTTCAGGAATACGCGTAGAAAACTCCTATAAAAATTAATCATATTTTTAAAATTCTCTGTACTTTACAATCCCATAAAGAATACTTTTCCCAATTTTTATAAAAAATAAAAACAAAGAATATGGAAGGCCAGGAAATTCCCGTAGACATTCAAAATCAAAAAAAAGGCAAACATCCCAAGGCACTTTATGTACTTTTTCTTACTGAAATGTGGGAGCGGTTTGCTTATTATTTGATGGTGGGTATTTTATTGCTGTACCTGATAGATGATAAAACCGGCGGCAAAGGCATGACTGAAAAAATGGGCGCCGATGTAGTGGGAACCTTTATAGCCCTGGTTTATTTAACGCCTTTTATTGGAGGTTTACTCGCCGATAGGTATTTGGGTTATATAAAATCCATTTTTTTAGGTGGCTCATTAATGGCGTTGGGATATTTTGGTTTGTCAATCCCCGGCAATACTGCATTGTATGTTTCTCTCGGATTAATTATTGTAGGAAATGGTTTTTTTAAACCGAATATTTCCACAGTGCTTGGAAATATTTATAATCGTGAAGACCTGAAGCCGCTAAAAGACAATGCATACAATATCTTTTACATGGGCATCAATATCGGCGCTTTGGTTTGCAATTTCGTGGCTGCTTATTTAAGAAATCAATATGGATGGGGATATGCCTTCGCGGCAGCGGGCGTGGGTCTTGTCATTGGATTAATAACATTGGCGAGTTCATTGAAAGGGGTAAAAGAAGGAGAGGTAAAAAGAGAGAAACGCATAGAAGATATGCCTACCGGAAAAATATTCGGCTATGTATTTTTACCGGCGATCATTGCGGCAATCATCGGATGGATGGTCCCGACCATGTTGTTTGGCTCTACCATTATGGGCAGCCAATCTAACGATGCGTTTATTTTTGCATGCCTTCCTATTATTGCATTTTATATTTCACTGTATGTGGGCGCTACCGGGCAGGACAAAAAAGGCATTGGCGCCTTGTTATTTATTTTTGCTATCTCCATTATTTTCTGGACCATTTACAACCAAAATTCCACGGGCCTTACTTTGTGGGCACAAAAACATACGGACAGAACCGTATCGCCAACTGCTGAAAAAATTGCCGGTACCTTAGGCTTTCTTCAAACGGCAAGCGTTAGCCCGCATCTTGTAAATAAAGTAGATCCGTATTTTGTGGATGTAAAAGACAATTCAACAATAGCGGGGCCTGCGGGAGATAATAATGTAAAATTGATAAATGGAAATATTGTAGATAAAAAAACAAAAGTGGTGCAGGTAATGGGTCCCGATCCTTATTTTAATAACGTGCCCAAAGATGAATGGCCCCCAAGTGGAAAAGAAAAACTGGCCAACACAGAACTATTTCAATCTATAAACCCATTATTTATTGTTCTTCTTACCTTAATTTTTGTTCCGTTTTTTGGCTTTTTGCGAAAGCGAAATAAAGAACCTACTACCGCCACAAAGTTTGGAATGGCATTATTTATTTCCGGGCTTTCTTCATTGGTAATGGTATTCGCCATTTTATCCGTGCCGTCAGTGTACCTCGAAAAAACTTCTCCCTACTGGCTTTGGGGTACTTACTTTGTTTTTACAGTCAGTGAAATATTTTTAAGTCCCATAGGATTGTCTTTAGTTTCTAAATTAGCCCCGGCAAGGCTTACCGCGCTTTTGATGGGTGGCTGGTTTTTATCAACGGCCATAGGTGGAAAAATTGCCGGAGTAATGACAAGCTTCTGGGATGACTTTACGGATAAAAAAGTATTTTTTCTGATACTGGTAATAGCCGCTTTTATCGGTGGAATATTAATATTCAGCAGGTTGAAATCGTTGAACCGGATCGTAAAAGAAAAAACAGGAACTGCATGAGGAAATAGTAAAGTTTTAAATGTACCCAAATATTTTGAATTGATTTTAATGTTTGCTTTTATACTATTAGCCTTCATTAAATGGCAAAAGCATATCACATTTATATTTGGAAAAAAGCGCCATTACTGCGTTTGCTTTTGCCTGCAATAGCGGGCATTATTCTCGAGTTTTATTTTAAGTTTACCTTAGGATTTATTATCGCGGGCAGCATCTTTTTTGCGATTGCTTTTTTATTGTTTCATATTTTACCGGAGGCACAAAGATTTAAACTCCGCGCATGGCAAGGGTGCGCTATCACACTGTTCCTGGTTGTCTTTGGAATGTTTCTTACCTGGCAAAAAGATGTACGCAATCATAATAACTGGTATGGGAAAGGTTATAACGACAGCAGCTTTTTAATAGTTACCATAAAGGAACCTCCGGTAGAAAAAGCAAAATCCTACAAGGCCATATCAAACGTGGAATCGGTTATTAACAATGATTCCCGAAGGGCTACAAAAGGTGCTGTTCTGATTTATTTCGCAAAAGATTCTTTATCAAAAAATATAAAGTATGGCGACAGAATCATTATTGGTAAAAAGTTACAATCCATAAAAAATTCCGGCAACCCTGCTGCGTTTAACTATGCCCGTTATGCTGCGTTTCAACAAATATTTCACCAGGTGTATGTTGCGCAAAATGAATGGATTTTACTCAAAGGAAATGATGCCAATAAATTTAAAAGCATCATTTTTTCAACCCGTG
Source organism: Hanamia sp. (assembly GCA_036566285.1). Lineage (GTDB taxonomy): Bacteria > Bacteroidota > Bacteroidia > Chitinophagales > Chitinophagaceae > Ginsengibacter. The sequence goes on along the minus strand of DATCWN010000364.1, from coordinate 2,032 downwards.
ACTATATTTTAAAAATGCTTGGCCAGTATATTCCCGGCGCTGATGAATCCGCTCTTGCCGAAGCATTATTAATTGGCTACAGAATTGACCTTGACAGGGATTTGGTACAGGCTTACAGCAACGTAGGTGTGGTTCACCTAATTGCCATATCGGGCATGCACCTTACATACGTTTATTATTTCCTTTTGTGGCTGGCTGCTAAAATTCCTTTCGTAAAAAAGTCCAAGATGAGCCGCCTTATTCTTATCCTGGGCTGCTTATGGTTTTTTTCTTTACTGACCGGCGCCCCTGCATCTGTACTGCGTTCTGCGGTGATGTTTAGTTTTCTCGCCGTTGGAAGTTCTTTCAATAAAAATAATTCGATTTATAATTCACTGGCGATTTCCGCATTTGTATTATTGTGTTACGATCCTTTTCTGTTGTGGGATGTGGGCTTCCAGCTTTCTTATCTTGCTGTGTTGGGAATCGTGGTTACACAAAAACCTATTTACAACTGGCTTTATTATAAAAACAAAGTTGCCGATTTCTTCTGGAAACTGGCTTCCGTTTCGCTAGCCGCGCAATTGTTTACATTGCCTGTTTGCGTATATTATTTCCATCAGTTTCCTCTGTTGTTTTTATTGTCAAATATGATTGCCATCCCATTGTCATCGGTCGCGCTTTGGGGTTGTATTGCTCTTGTGTCCTTTTCTTCAATACCGCTGGTAGCCTCATTCCTGGGGAAGATAATTTGGGGTTTTATCTGGCTACTGAATCATGCCGTTCTGATGATTAATAAAATTCCATTCGCTTTATGGGATCAAATTTCCATCTCGGTAACAGGCGTTATTTTATTGTACATTATATTCTCCTCGCTGGTTTATTGGTTACTCAAAAAAAGTTTAACCGCATTTAAAATTGGATTGATAGCTACACTGATATTTGCGGGTTTAACCAGTTTTTATAAATGGCAAACATACCATCAGAAAAAAATGATTGTTTATAATATTCCAATGCATAAGGCCATTGATTTTGTACAGGGAAACAACTATTATTCTGTTAGCGATAGTGGTGTAAAAGAAGATAACCTACTTCAAAATTTTAATTTAAAACCCGCACGGATAGCGTTGATGCTAACTTCCACCTCTCCATTGCCAGATGTGTTGTTTCATAAAAACAATTTTTATCAGTTTTACAACAGGCGTGTATTGCTCATTGATTCGGCCTTGAATTATTTTCCCATGAAAGAAAAAATAAAATTGGATTACATAATTATTTCTAAAAACCCGAGGATTAAAATTGCGAACCTTGCCCAAACATTTGATTGCAAATCTTACGTTTTCGATGCGTCTAATTCACGGTGGAAAATTGGACAATGGAAAAAAGAATGCGAAGAATTACATTTGCACTCCCATTCTGTCTCTGACCAGGGTGCATTTGTAACCGATTTTTAAAAGAATATTCTCCGTTCAATCATGCAAAAAAAAATTAAATCTGCTCTTATCTCTGTTTATAGCAAAGAAGGGCTACAGCCTATTATTGCTTTACTTACCAAACAAAATATTACTATTTATAGTACCGGCGGTACTCAAAAATTTATTGAAGAAAATGGGGGTAAATGTATTCCGGTAGAGTCGTTGACGGGGTATCCTTCTATCCTGGGCGGAAGAGTCAAAACATTGCACCCTGTTGTATTTGGAGGTTTTCTTGCACGAAGGGATGTAGAAAATGATTTGAAAGAAATGCAGCAATATCATATTCCTGAAATTGATTTGGTGGTGGTCGATTTGTACCCATTTGAAGAAACAGTAAAATCAACCAATGATGAAGAAATAATCATTGAGAAAATTGATATTGGCGGCCCATCCATGATTCGCGCAGCGGCTAAAAATTTTGCGAGTGTGATGGTAATTGCTGATAAGAAAGATTATAAAGAGCTGGAAAATATTTTATCCGAAAAAAATGCTGAGACATCTTTGGAAGAAAGAAAAAATTTTGCAGGAAAAGCTTTTGATGTATGTTCTCATTATGATATTGCTATCTCGAACTATTT
>DATCWN010000333.1:0-2535 GCA_036566285.1 Hanamia sp. | reverse complement strand
CCGTTAGTTCTGCTGAGGTACAAAAAGTAAGGAAGACTGTAAAGAAGAAATAGTTTTTCTAATTCGGGTTTATGTTGTTTTACAAAAAACACTTAGTCTCATTGGGGATTTTATTGTCTGATATAATTTGCTTTTAACCCACTGGAACAAGAATTGTAAACTTGAAATAAGATAGTATTTCCAGTGAAATTATTTACGGTTTTTGTGGCAGAAAATCATTTCTTAATGGAGCAAAAACATCCACAAGCAAACCGGCTTCTATGCAAACCACGCCGTGTATTGCGTGAGGAGGCACATAGAATCCATCTCCTTTTTTGATGATTTTCTTTTTGTCACCAATCGCTACTTCAAACATGCCACTTTCCACATAGGTAACCTGTGTATGAGGATGTTCATGTAAAGAGCCAACGGCATCTTTTTCAAACTTTACTTTCACCATCATTATTTTATCATCGTATCCATATATCTGCCTGCTCACTCCGCTTCCCAAATCTTCCCAGGGTATTTCATTTTCCATTTGGAATAAACCACTTTGTATCATCTTTATTTTTGAATTTAAAGTTTAAAAAAAATCGTCTATGCAAAGATGTTATATTCTGATAGTCTGCAAATGAATTATCTCTAAGATTTTTTTATTGGCCAATATTCTTGCATGAAATGTAAAGCCTTTGTAGTTACTACTATCAATAAGCAAGTATTTTTGAGCAAAGGCTGATGATAGAAAATTAATAATCGCGAATGTGGGCGCCTTGTTCCGCTTTTTATTGTGCTGCTGAGTCGAAATTGTTTTCATTATCCAGGCGAGGTAATTTTAAAAATTTATGAGAAAATAATCAACAGTTAAAGCCGGCCATAAAAAAATAGAAATCAGGCAACAGATAATTAAAAAATAAAACGTCCAATGAAAGTTATATTTTTTAATCCCAATTCCTGACCTTTTTTTAATTGTAATTATATGAGCTTATGAGACGATTTATTTTATCCCTGGTTGTTTTATTCGTAACTACTGCATCGTTGGCTCAACAAGCAAGGGTAGTAAACGGGAGTGTGGTAGATACCACAGAGGGGCCGCTGGAAAATGCTACTATCAATTTAAAATCAGCATCTGAAAACCTCACAACAACTACCAATGCTTCAGGCGCTTTTCATTTTGCCAAAGTAAGCGCTCATGAATTTGTTATCACTATTACCTCTGTCGGGTTCCAGGATTTTTCGCAGGCATATACCGTTAGCGGTAAAGATGGAAAAACATTTTCCATACAACCGATAAAATTGAAAATGAAGTTAGATGAGTTAAGCGAAGTAATCATCGAAAAAAATCCTATCACCATTAAAGAAGATACCGTTGAATACAGGGCAGGCGCTTATAAAGTAAGAGAGGGCGCACCCGTGGAAGATGTAATAAAAAAACTTCCCGGCGTTACCGTTGATAAAGATGGCAATGTAACCGCGCAGGGCCAGGCTGTAAAAAGAATAAGGGTAAACGGCAAAGATTATTTCGGAGGTGATGTACAAACAGCTACTCAGAATTTACCGGCAGATATTATAGACAATATTCAAATCATTGATGATTATGGCGATAAGGCAAATGTAACCGGAATAAAAGAAGGCGAGCCTGAAAAAATATTGAACATCAATATTCAAAAAGGCAAAAGTAAAGGCAACTTTGGAAATGCGACGGTCGGCGCCGGCAACAAAGAAAGATACATGGGTCGCATATCAGCTAACAATTTTAAAGAAGACCGGCAGGTGTCTTTATTGGCCTCCATAAATAATACCAATGGAAATGCATTTAATTTTAATGGTGGTGGACGTGGAGGTGGAGCCCGCGGGGCCAACTTTGGAAGTGGTGAGCGTGGTGGCTCCGGTGGCGATGGAAATACCGTTACAAAATCAATTGGTTTTAATTACCGTGATTTATGGGGTGATAAAATTACTTCGTATGGTAGCTACAGCTTTTCCGGTCGCAGCAATAGTACTACTGGTTCCTCTTACCGGCAAGACCTTAACCCGGCAAACATAAGAACTACCAGCAGCTCGGGCAATAACAGCAATGAAAGCGCCAACCACCGTGTGACCTGGAACGTAGAATACAGGCCGGATACCAACAATTACATAAAAATTACTCCTTACTTTTCTTATGCTTCTTCCAATGGAAGTAATGCGGGCTTGTCCAACATAACCGCTAAAAGAAATGATACCTCGTATTATACATTGAATAAAAGTGGTTCTCATAATAATTCCACAGCGCCCTCGGCAGGCTCCGACCTTTTTTATAATCATAAGTTCAAAAAACGCGGCAGGAACTTTAGCATCTCTTCGAGCATAGATTATTCATCGCGCCTGCAAAACAGGGATGCACAAAATGAATATCATGATTCAACCAGTATTTCATTATTGGCTACCGATTCATTAAGGCACCAGTTTATTAAAACCAATGCAGAAAATACTAACACCAGCATTCGTTTTTCTTACGCAGAGCCTTTAGGGAAATCTACTTCTCTCGAAGCCAGTTATTCCTGGAATAACTCCAGT
>DATCWN010000317.1:0-7185 GCA_036566285.1 Hanamia sp. | reverse complement strand
ATATTTTCTGTAACCTGATCTTCAAAATCCATAGCGCCACCATCTATGGTTCCCAACATGGGCTTAATTCTGTCAAATTCATCTTCGGTTTCAAATAAAAGTAATTTACGTGTAGGCCCGTTTTGAACCAACGGTGTTATTGGAGAATGGAAAGTTGTCGGCAACACACTTAATAGAACATTCGTGTTGAGAGGTTTGTTCACCCGGAATGCCATGATCCGTCCTGAGGTTTTTGGATCCACAGTCTCTCCTTTACGAAAAGGAGATTTAGCATTATTACGAACTATAATTGTTTGCCCCCATAATGCAGGGTCGGAAAAATCAATCACCACTTCTTTGCGCTCCCCGGGCCCCAAAAGCATTTGGCTCATTTGTACCGGCGAAGTCAATAATCCCTGGTCGCTACCGATTTGCCAAAAGGTATTATTACCTGATAAGAATAAATTATAAAACCGGCTGTCGGATCCGTTAAGAATGCGAAAACGATATTGACGTGGTTCCACTTCAAGTACCGGCCATGCCTTGCCATTCACTAAAATAAAATTGCCAAAAAACTCAGGCAATATGCTGGGTAACGGCTGACCCGGGTCCTCCGGCTGAGAAGGGTAATATAATTGACCTTCTGCAGTAAACATCCTGTCCTGGATGGCAAGACCCATATCATATTCAGCAGCGGGTAATTTATGCTCAGCCTGAAGTTGTTGTTCATTATTATCAGTGAGCACGTAAAAGCCTGCAAGGCCTGCATACACATTTAATCTTGTGATGCCAAGTGCGTGATCATGATACCAGAGAGTAGCTGCGTTCTGGTCATTATTATAGGTATAAGGTTCGTTTTGTCCTTTTTCAAACTGCGGTCCTTTTTTAGTAAAGAAAGGAGTAAACCATGACAGAGGTGAGCCATCGCTGACCGCTTCTGTATGCCCACCATGTAAATGCGTTACAACAGGAACACCATATTGCTGCCAGTTGGGAACATCTTTAAGCGCCCAGGTGATTGTTTCATCTATTGGCAACAAGTGAGGTAACGGTTCTAGTGTAGATGGATTGTATAAATCATTTGACCAGAAAAAGTGTAATGGTACGTTTTTGCGGGCAACAATAGTTGGACCGGGGTAAGTGCCATTATAGCCCCATACTTTCGTTAACATTGGCTGACCTGAAGTTGGATTCCGTAATCCAAGGTCCTGGTAGAACTGGCTAATAGAAATGGTGAACGTGCCTCCATTGCGCCCATCTATTACTGATGGAATTGGTAAAGGATTTACGAATTGAGGTTGTGTAGATGGATTCAATAAAGATGTTTGGGCTGGTACAATCTGAACTGGTACTATCTGAAATAGAAAAATACCAATGATCGTAAAGCATGCACGCCATGGCAGCTTTAGTAAAAGTCTCGTTTTCATGATGTAAATTTTTAGGGGTTAAAAATGAGATTCAAGATAGATTGGAAGAAACTGGTATGAAATGATATTGGTCACGCATTGCAGTAACCTATATCACAAGACGGGACACTACTATTGTTGGCGTGCGTGCCAACAGTGTTTTAAAAAGGAATTTAAACGGCTGTTGGCAGGAAATCCGAATTTTGTCTATTCTCCGGCATGAAAAAAAAGAGACTGTCCTTTTGAGACCATCTCTTTTATATTATTTTATTAAAAAAACACTGCCTTGGGCAGTGGCAATGCGTTGCAGTCTTGCCTTTCCTCCCCTTTTAAAGGACGGTGTTTCTCTCCTTAAAATCGTAGTTAACCATCCACTGAACGCCAAACTTATCAGTAATCATCCCGAAAAGAGCGCCCCAAAACATTTTTTCAAGCGGCATTACTACTTTACCACCCACCGAAAGCTTATTAAATAGCTGGTTAGCTTCCTCTTCACTCTCCCCGTCGATGCTAAGAGAAGAATTGGTGCCGAAATTTACAGGCTCCATTGACTTCAGCACGTCGGTACCCATCAAAATATTGTCGCCGATGGGGAGCGCCACATGCATTACTTTCTCCTGTTCATCGGCAGGCATCTTATCTGCATCGGGCGTGTCCTTAAAACGCATCAGGGTTAGAAATTCTCCACCGAATACCGACTTGTAAAAGTTAAATGCCTCTTCGGTATTACCATTAAAGTTTAAATAAGAATTCATCTTTGCCATAATTGTATGTTTAATTGTTAGGAATACGTGTTAACCGTTATTTTGTGGTAGCTTTTGAGGACGCCTTTGCTTTTTCAAGATTTTCTTTTGCTCTGAATTTTACTATTTTGGCTACTAATGGTAAAGGAATGGGTTCATTTAGAGGAAATTGAACCGTACCTTTTCCTCCTTTGTATCCGGAAAGTTCTTTTTTAAAAGCTTCATTTCCTCTCGGGGCCGGATAAAGGCCAATATGATTTTTAAAGCCGGCAAAATAAACCAGCATCCTGCCCTTTAGTTTAAAAGCCGGAATGGCATAACTGATGGTTTCTTCTGCGCCGGGTGCGGCTTCTTTAATAGTGGCGCGAAGTGCTTCCAAAATACCCTGGACGCTTTCGGGAAAGCCCGCGATGTATTCATTGATGTCTTTAGCTATTGGGGTTTCTCTTTTCATAGCAGGCATTCATTTTTAACTTTCATGCTTTTGATGTGAAATTTCATTTTATTTCGCCTCTTCATCTACCTGGAAAATACCAAAAGTATTGCCTTCGGTATCTATAAAATACCCCTGCCAACAAGTGCCAGGCACTGCGAACTTGGGTAGAGCCACCTGCGCCCCAAGATCCGTTATTTGCCGGGCTGTTTCATCAAAGTTGGCAACTTCCACAGAGCATACAAATGCATTGGTACCATACCCGGTAGGAGGCGTTTTTGCGGGGCGTTTAAGCAAACCTCCCCTGGGCCCTCCTGTCACTATACGTTGGTATTCAACAGGCATTCCCGGAGCTTTTGTAAACTGCCAACCAAAAATTTTGTGATAAAAATGAGCGGCACGGCTAAGATCATCAGCTTGTATTTCAAAATAAAAATGTGCGCTCATTTTATTTTATTGCTTGTTTTTAATGATGAGGTTTATAGAATCCGGGGTTTTTGGGCTTAATGCGTTTCTGTATATTCTTTAAAATTATCCAGGATAGACTGCCAGCCGGATTTTTGCATTTCAAGAGGATTGGTGTTTTCCGCTTCAAATGTTTCTTCTATTTCAGTTTCATTTCCATGAGCTGAAAATGTAACCTCCACTTTCCGGTCATCGCCCATGGTGTAGGCTATGTATTCATTTTCTTTTACGTCATCATACACGCCGCCAAAATCAAATCCCATACTTCCATCTTTGGCTTCCATCCTGGCAGAAAATTTACCTCCGGCACGTAAATCATTTTCTGCACGGGGCGTATGCCAATCGTCGGAAGCGCTGTTCCATTGCGTTATGTGTTCCGGCCGGGTCCAATAGTTCCATACTTTGTCCACGGGGGCTTTTACCGTACTCTTTACGGTGATTGTTGATTTGTTTATTGTTTCCATTTTAGGTTTTTTTGTAAAAATAAGTGGTTATTTTATCCGGCGGCCTCCTCTAAGGCTTCGATGTCCAGCTTTTTCATTTTCATGAGTGCTTCCATTACACGGCCCGACTTTTTGGAATCTTTGTTTTTCATCAATTCACCCAACACTTCCGGAACAATTTGCCATGAAACCCCGTATTTATCCTCGAGCCATCCACATGCTACTTCTTTTCCACCTTCAGAAAGTTTTTCCCAGAAGTAATCTATTTCGGGTTGTGTCTCACAGTTTACGACGAACGAAACAGCGGGTGTAAACTTGAATTCAGGGCCACCGTTTAAGGCTATAAATTCCTGTCCGTCAAGTTCAAATGATATGGTCATCACCGTACCCTCCGGCCTTCCGGAAGCTTTTGCCGATGCTTGGTCGTAGTGGGTTACGGTTTCCACTTCTGAATGGTCAAAAACGGTAACATAAAAGTTGACCGCTTCTTCGGCATTGTCGTTGAACCACAGGAAGGGTGTGATTTTTGATTTGGATGCTTTAATTTTCGATGACATTGTTGTAAAGTTTAAAAGGTTAACTAATATTAATAACAAATGCGTGCTGAAAATTTAATCGTCTTGTTCTGATAACTCTTTTACCTTTTCCAAAGCTTTGGGCATAGTTTGCGTAAAATAATCCTTAAACTCTTTTTCTACATCTACTTCTACGGTAAGTTCGGTAACACCGCCTGTTTCTGTAAGAGCATAGTTTTCATGCGCTCCCGCCCACTGCTTTACTTCCTCGCTTTCTGTATCTTCCACACCGTTCTGCACGGTTCCCTGGTGCCTGAAGGACATAAACTCATTAGGCCTTTTAGACTCAATGGTGCTAACCATTCCGCTGCCTTTCCCATTCAGGAAAAGCACCTTGCTGCCTTCCTGCCAATCAGTAACAGCATGAGAATCCTCACTAAAAACACGCGTCCATTTCCGGTAGCTGGCATCTTCCCAAAGTATATCCCATACTTTTTCTCTTGGAGCATTGATGCTGATTGAGAAATTAATTTTTTCCATAAAATTTGTTTTTGTGTTTTAAAATGAAAACCAGGAAGGTTTTATTGAAGGTTTGCCTTAAAGGAGAGATCACATCAAACCTTCCTGGTTTGGGATCATTTATTCCGGGTATTTCATGGCTTCATAACCGAGAAGCCGGCGGAACAGGCCAATCTGCCCGATGCAATAAGATTCACGGTCAATGGAAAATATGGTAGTATCAAAAAAAGTATAATTACCTCCGGGCATCTTGAAAGGATCAGGGCCATTCAGTTGTTCTTCACTCATATTCGCAAGGGCATCTTTTAAAAGTGGTGAAATTTTTTCCCAGTCATCTTTATATTCCTCCAGCGAGGGGTACTCAACATTATCCTGGATGCCTCTGTTATTTTCAAAAAGCTTTTCTGAAGTTTGTTTCACGTCTATACCCACCGCATTGGCCAGGAATTGCCTTTGATACACCAGGCTTCCTGCAATCCACGCGATATGATTGGCTTTGGTGCCCAGGCGATTCTGCGCGTCTTTATCCGATATGTCATCCAGCGCATTAATAAACATTTTTGTATGGTAATCGTAGATTTCAACGAAGGTTTCCATAGTAACTTTCTTTGCTTTTGTTTTCATGATTTATGTTTTAATAATGGTTAATTAATTATTTTCAATAATGGTTAATTAATCTTTAGCAGATCTTTCTGTCTTTGTATTTTATGGTAATAGATGTAAGAAACCACCAGTATTCCAAACATAATCACCGGTGAAAGAGCATTCATTCCAAATCCATCTATAGAAAGATAGGCTATAGTAGCTGAGATAAAATCAATGCCAAAAGCCACATATACCCATTCTTTGAGGCGCTTATTAACAGGAACCACAAGTAAAATTCCCCCAATTATATGGCCAATACTTAATTCCCATCTGAACCATTCGGGCAAGCCAAGATGCCTCATTCCTTCTTTGGCCATTTCGCTATTAATAAAAAAAGCGCCGGAAAGTTCAAACAAAGCCACAAGCCCTGTAGAGATCCAATAAATGATCTTATTTTTTTTGTTGCTGACGTTTGGAGTCTTCATAAATTACTGTTGATTTTTAGGGTAAAATAAAAGGGAAAGAATATTCTTTAGCTGATGAAGGTGCCTTTGTGTGTGGTACAGCACGAAATAAAGCAACTCCAACTTGGTTATCTCCCCAAACGCACGATGGCTAATGGCTTCCAATAAGTTGACATGATCCCTTTTTTCTTTCAACTGCTCCATTGACTGCACATAATCCTTTATAATTTCTTCTTTATGGTATATCATATCCTGGGGTAAAATAAATTCCGGCGATTGCATTTTCGTACTAAAATCTAAAAAGATTTTTTCTAACTCAGGGGCTCTTTCAGCCGGATCTCTTTCAATTATTTTTCCTTTCAGGGATAGAGACCTGACTATATGTGAATTGGATTTTATTAAATGAACTACCAACTGCGCCGCCGTCCAGCTATTTTTAAAGGGAACTCTGTTGATAATGGAAGTGTCTGCTGATGAAATCAATGCCAGTAATTCAGATGAAGCCGCATCAAGTGATGCAAACAATTCTTTGGTATTTAATTGTTGGGTAGTCATCATTATTATGATTCAATCACTGATAAAATATTACCTGCCGGGTCTTTGAACCAGGCAATCCTGGGGCCATTGGCGTCCCGGCTGATCCCTTTTTCATCCGTTTGTATTTCACCTGTATATTGCTCAAACACTATCCCTTTCTGTGTAAGTTTCTCTACTGCTTCATCAATATTTTTTACAGGAAAATTAAGAACAGTAAAACTTGCAGGCGTATGATTGGGTTTGGGATACACCATTATTTTGTTTCCGCCTTCTATGTTCAATTCTATTATTCCCATGGGATTATCAGCTACGTTTAATCCAAGAATTTCATGATAAAAGGTTTTTGCTTTTTGCAAATCATTTACAGAATAACTGCTGAATGCTTTTGATGTTGTCAACATAAAATGTTTTTTATTTTACTATACAAACTTATAGCCATAAAAAAAATAAAATGGGGTGTAAATACGGCAATCTAATGGGTTGATCGCGACAGGAATTTGATTTAATTTTGAAACCTATAAGGTTTGTAGCCGGATATTGAGCAATGCAAAACCTTATAGCATTCAAACAGAACCTTTAAAAAATTCAACCAGAATGAAACATATATCAATTCTCGTTCCGAAAGGAGCCATCCTGGGAAGCCTTGAAGGCAGCCGGCAATTATTTACACAGGTAAACCAACTTTTAAAATCCAGGGGTGAGGCACCTGCATTTAAAGTCGAACTGGTAGGTCTTTCACGGAAAACGGAATTAACAGGCGGCTTATTTACGGCTCATGTGGATGCCATAATAGAGGAAGTAAAAAACACCGATTTGATTATCATCCCAGCCATTGACGGCGATATGCAGGAAGCTTTAAAAGTTAATAACGATTTTGTTCCGTGGATTGTGCAGCAATATAATAACGGAGCGGAGGTAGCCAGCCTTTGTCTCGGCGCTTTTTTACTGGCTTCTACGGGTTTATTAAAAGGCAGAAGATGTGCTACCCATTGGATGGCTGAAAATGCTTTCAGAAGTATGTTTCCCGATGTGGAATTAGTAACCGAAAAAATTATAACCGAGGACCATGGAATTTATTCCAGCGGTGGTGCTTTCT
>DATCWN010000296.1:0-2110 GCA_036566285.1 Hanamia sp. | reverse complement strand
AGCAGAAGGTTTAATGATTTAAATCATCCTTTGTTTATGCTAAAGCAAGTTGCTTTGTCTTTGAGTAAAAATTTTAGTATCTGTTTAATCACTAAAAATAAAAGTTATGAAAAGAGTAGAAAATAAAGTCGTTATCGTTACGGGTGGCGCTTTAGGAATTGGAAAAGAATCGTGCCTTTTGTTGGCAAAAGAAGGCGCTAAAGTCGCTATCACCGATGTGCATGATGAAGAAGGGGAAAAACTGGCAAAAGAAATTAATCAATCCGGCGGCACTGCAAAGTTTTGGCATCTTGACGTTACGAATGAAAACGAAGTTGAAAAAGTTTATGCTGATGTTGTAAAAGTATTTGGTAAGCTTGACGCCTCTGTAAATAACGCGGGAATTAGCGGAGCAGATAAACCCACACACGAATTGACAGAACAGGAATGGGACGCGTTAATGAATGTAAATGTAAAAGGCGTTTTCTTTTGTACGAAATATGCAGTGCAACAAATGCTGAAAAATGGCAGCGGCAGCATCATTAACCTTTCATCAATTTATGGATTAATTGGCGCCGGAGATGCGCCTCCATATCATGCGTCAAAAGGAGCGGTAAGGCTTATGGCTAAGAACGACGCGGTAACTTATGCGAAAAATAAAATCAGGGTAAACTCTGTACATCCTGGATTTATCTTAACTCCAATGGTTGAAAATTTTGTAAAGGATAAGCCGGGAGCTTTAGAATATTTATCTACGCTTCATCCGCTTGGCCATCTTGGGGAACCATTGGATATTGCTTACGGAATTCTTTACCTCGTATCCGATGAATCAAAATTCGTAACCGGAAGTGAATTGGTTATTGATGGCGGATATACAGCGAGATAAAATGCATTTCTGAAAAAAAAGAAATTGATTTTTATTTGTTTGTGGTTTGTTTTTAACTAATAAAAATATAAAGGCAAATAATCCTGTAATGAACAAGACTATTTATAAAGTTGGTTTTCGCACAGGGTTTATTGCATTTGCTGCAACACTTGCATTCTTCATCGCGCAGATTTTACAGCTCTTAAAAGTTTTTAACTACCCGTGGGACGAAATATCCATATACGGGTTTAGTCTCTGCATTACCATTCCTTTTTTACTTGAAATGCTTGCACTTCATTACACGGTGCCACTTGAAAAAAAGTACTGGAGCCATGCCGCTCTTATTTTTACTTCTTTGTATGTAGTATTTGTTACGGCAAATTACGTAGTTCAATTAGCTACAGTAATTCCGATGACGCTTAAAGGAAATGCAGAAGAAATTGGTATTCTCATACAAACGCCGCATTCCCTGTTTTGGGACTTTGATGCCCTCGGATATATTTTTATGGGGTTAGCTACCTTGTTTGCTGTGCCTGTGTTTGAAAAAACAGGATTCCAAAAGTGGGTAAGATTTGTATTTTTAATTCATGGTCTTGTCACTCCTCTGATTGCCTTCGTTTACTTCTATCCGGTCTTTTCAGATAAATTACTTTTGATTGGGTTGCCCTGGGGGATTACAGCACCGGCAGCGATGTTAGTACTGGCAATCATGTTTAAGAAAAATTATAAGAATAAAAAAGTATAAAAAGTAAGCTTGAAATTTATTTACCACATCAGAAACGTGAGCCATTATGAAACCCCTATTTTATAAGAAGCCATTAACCATTCTTGTTTTCCTGATAGTAATTCTTGCCATTGCTGCTACCACAATGGGTATTTTTTCAAACGATGGTAGAGGTCAATTTGAATACACCTCCATCCGCGGGAAAACAGTAACGATTTATGGCAAAGGTTTGTATAAAGACATGTCGGCAGAAGTAGCGCCACAGGGCATTGCACAGGATTATGTTACCTTATTTATTGCGATTCCATTGTTGATCATTTCATTTTTTAAAGCACGGAGAGGCTCTTTAAAAGGAAGATATTTGTTTGCCGGCACGCTTGGATATTTTTTAGTAACGTATTTGTTTTATACCGTAATGGGAATGTACAACGTAATGTTTTTGACGTACGTTATTTTAATGGGTGCCTCTTTTTACAGTTTTATTCTAGTCATTCTTTCATTTGATACAAACGCTTTACAAAACGCATTCAAGCCATCCACAC
>DATCWN010000294.1:0-3591 GCA_036566285.1 Hanamia sp. | reverse complement strand
TTTTTTAGAAAGCTTCAGTGGCGTTTCCGAAAAAGTAATTTTATCTAAGTTTTCAAAGTATTGCCAATAGACAGAACCCCAGGAGGAAGAAGAGTTAATTGGTTGATTAGTTGATTGGTTAGCTGGTGAGGAAACCGTAACATTTATATTTCCCATTTCCGGTTTTACTTTATCCCCGTCAATTCTTCTTTTAAAATACCCGGTGCCCGCTTCTTGTTTTTCATCTTTACTATTAAGGGTGGTGTTGCCCAATTTTATAACCACATTTTTTTCTTCTGTAAGCCAATCGGTTCCTTGTAATAATAATGCATAAACCGCTTCCGATGTGGCTTTGGTTGTTTTCCAATTGTTGGTTTGTTTATTCTTCAGCAACCAGGTTTTTAAATCATCAATGGTTTTTATGTCTTTGTCTATTTCAGAAAAAGCTTCTATCATTAATGCCTGCGATTCTATCGGCGCCTGGTACCACCAATAACCTTTTTTGTCCCAATCCTTCCAATACATTCCGAGCTCTTCGTTGTTGATGGAATTTTCTTTTAAGGATTTGATAATGGCTTTTGCAATTGTGGTTTCATAGGTTCTATTGAGTGATAAGGCAATCATTCCCTGCATGTATTTACTTTGACTCAACCAGTATTTTTTGGTTTGCTCACGGTAATAGTTAAACGCAGTTTGGGTTTCTTTTGCAATCGTATATTCCGGGAAGAAACTGCGCATGTATAAATACTGAATAACGGAAGCAGAAAGATTGTTATTCTTCAAGTTGGATTTAAATTTTATCAAATCGTCATAGTCTTTCTTCAGCATCATATCTAAGTAAGGAATGGCTTTATTCAAAATGGATTTTATTTTCTTTTGTTGAAATTCCGGAAGTGCATTCAATTGTTTTAAATGCCCGATGCCTGTTACAATATATTGAGTGATGTAACGATTATCAGGCCCTCCTTTGAACCAGACAAATCCACCATTTGGCGATTGCATATTGATTAATTTATCTAAAGAAGATTCCAGTTGCAAACTCATTTTTACCATATCAAAAAGCAACGCGATATTTTTCTTTTGCTGTGCTTCACTTTGCGCCTGCAATACCCATGGGGTTTCTTCTAATAAAACAGATTTGAGTTCTTCATTCTTTTGTAAATTACTCATCAGCGCAGCGGTATCTGTAATTTTCCATTTTTCAAAAATGGCTTTTATTTTAGGTGAAGAATTGGCGATTTTTTGTGCCAATGCATTGGCATAATACCGGTTGAAATTTTGCTCAGAACATTCATAAGGATATTCCATTAAATAAGGTAAAGCCTGTACTGCGTACCACGCCGGATTGGTAGTGTATTCTACTGTTAGTCCATAATTGGTAAGGGTTTCACTATTGTTTGAGTTAATTAATTTATCGAATTTAAAATCTTTGCTCGCATTACCCCGCATTGGCAAAGGCATCGTTTCTGTAACCAGCATCCTGTTAGTTACCACAGGAATTGTCGCTTCTTCACCATCACTCACGTCGCCGGCTTTTGCTACAATTCTATAAACCACCGCATTATTAAAATTGTTGGGAATTTCAATTTGGAAATTAACAACGGTGCTTTGTCCCACTGCGGCAGTAAAGTATTGTACAGGAAAAATATTTTTAAACCATCCATCTACAGGGTTCATGGTGGACGCATTTAATAATTGTAACTCTGCTTTTCCACTTACTTCTTTATCACCCAGGTTTACAATTTTAGCACTGAATTCCATTCTGTCTCCTTCGCGTAGAAAGCGCGGTGCATTGGGCTGCACCATTAATTCTTTTTGTGTGATGACTGTTTTTTGTGCATAGCCACTTGCCAAATCTTTGGTATGTGCGAGCGTCATCAGTTTCCATTGTGTAAGCGCTTCAGGCATGGTAAAACTGAACTCAATATTGCCCTCTTTATCTGTTCTTAATTCAGGAAAGAAGAAAGCAGTTTCGTTGAAGTTTTTACGAATTTGGATTTGAGATTGGTCGATTGGAACAGTTGATTCAATTTGCTCCATCATTTTTTTTGCTGAATCCATTACTTGTACTCCTGCGGCTTGACCTGTAACTCCCATTACGACAACCTCTTCATTTAAACTCTCCTTTTTCATTTGTGGGGCAGCCATCATATCTACGTCCATTGACTTATTTCCTCTTATCATGATCTGGTTGCCATAATACACGTGATATTGCGGTAAATAATTCAACACATCATATCTCTTTTCCTTTTGCTCAATATATTTTTCACTCCAATATTTTTCGAAAGAATTTACTGTTGTAAAATTTTGTCTCGCCTGCCAGGTATTGTATCTGTTGTATTTCGGCCATACATCAAGATTGCTCCAGGATTGTGGTTTGAATTGATCAAGCGAGGCATCATACATAGAAGCCAGCATTTCTGCCCCTACTTTTTCGCCTTTATTTCCAGTGATTTTTACCTTCCATTTTTCTTCACTTCCGGGCAAAGTTTTATCGCGATAAGTATCAAAAGAAATGTTTAACTCTTTATTACTCCACGGTACATTTATATTATTTGTAACAGCATAAAAGCGATTGTCCTTTACAAAAAACTGATTCACACCAAATCCGCCACGGTCATTTTCCGAAATATTAAAATCAAAAGTCTTTTTATTATTGTTTAAAGAAAAATAATTCAAACCTGAAGCTTCATTCTCAGTGTCTTTTGTTTTGTTTATTTCCTGGATCAAGAACAAGTCTTTCGCCGAAGTTCCTGTAACAAGATGCGCGATTTCTCCAGGCTCTAAAGAATTTTTTTCTAAATAATTCCATACATACGAAAGCGCAGGTAAAGAAGTGGATTTTGTATCATAAATCTGAAAATATTTTACATCTTTTACATCGTTCCCATATTGGTCTTTGGCACTTGCTTCGACCACATACCATCCTTGCGTCAATAATGAATGATCAATGGTGAATGGTGAATGTTGTGTATTTGTTGAGTCACTCTTTGAGAAAATCAATGCTCCTTTTTCCCATGATTCTTTTTTGCTTTCATCTTTGTATTCATCATGTGGGAAGTGTTGGATGAATTCATTTTTATTAAAAATAAATTGATCGGGTTCTGGCCACAATCTTTCGCGAATCAATCTATCAGGCGTTTGTAATTTATAAATTCTTACATCCGCTTTTACCGGTTCCAATTCTCCACTTAAATTTTTGCTGCTGATGGAAATATTTTTAAGACTGTCTTTATTAATTAACTCACCTTGCGGCAAAACGATTTGTAAATTCAATGCTTTATAACCAATCGGCACGGTGATATCTCCGCTTCTTGTTTCACCGTTGATATCGGTAACATCTGCTTCAACTTTGTAATCAAAAACGGGATCTGTTTTTGGATCCAAAGTAAGATCAGGAATGGCAGCGAATTTTACAATAAATTTCCCCTCAGCATCGGTTGTAATTTCTCCGCTGGTAATTTCCAAAGGTTTCGTTTGTGGAAATCCTTTTCGCCAGAACATCCATGGATAAAGGAATCGCGCTACTCTTGTAACCCTGTACGAAACTTTGGCGCCATCAATATTATTCCCCGCATACGCTTTGGCAAAACCGGTGATACTAACGGTGTC
>DATCWN010000269.1:0-6071 GCA_036566285.1 Hanamia sp. | reverse complement strand
TCACCATTCACCACTATGACCGTGACGCAACATATATGGATTGTACTGGGGGTTTTGTTTGTACTGCTGAATATTGCTGCGGGCCTTATCTGGGTGGAACGAAGAATGCTGGCTATGTGGCAGGACAGGCTGGGGCCTAATCGTGCCGGGCCTTTTGGGATTTTGATTGTATTGGCTGATACGCTCAAACTATTTTTTAAAGAAGACTGGATACCACCATTTGCTGATAAGAAAGTGTTTGTGCTGGCGCCGGCTATTGTGGTGGGCAGTGTGCTGATGAGTTTTGTGATCATCCCTTTTACGCCCTCTATAATCGTAGCCGATTTGAATGTGGGCGTGTTATTCTTCCTTGCCATGTCATCATTAGGTGTGTATAGTATTGTCCTGGGTGGATGGGCTTCCAATAATAAATATTCTTTGCTGGGCGCTATGCGGGGCGCCTCACAAATGATCGCTTATGAAGTGTTTATGGGATTGAGTTTGATGGGTGTAGTGATGTTGACCGGTTCTTTTAAACTTACAGATATCGTGGAAGCGCAAAGGGATGTGTGGTTTTTTGTGAAGCAGCCATTTGGCCTGCTGTTCTTTTTTATTGCAGGAATAGCGGAAACACATCGCCTGCCTTTCGATATTCCCGAAGCGGAAAGTGAACTGACGGCAGGGTTTCATTCAGAATATTCAGGGATGAAATTCGGGATGTTTTTCATTGGTGAATATTTGGGCATCACACTTATTTCAGCAATGACGGCAACGATGTTCTTTGGCGGTTGGCTTGGCCCTTCTTTTCTTCCGCCGTGGGCATGGTTCTTTATTAAAACATTTGCCTTCATCCTGTTCTTTATTCTGCTGCGTGCCTCACTTCCCCGGCCACGTTACGACCAGTTGATGGAAACAGGCTGGAAAGTGTTGCTGCCGTTGGTATTGGTTAATATTTTGGTAACCGGAGCCATTGCGCTTTGGCTGAGAGGATAATGCATTGTATGAAATGGATGTGTGAAATAGTTCTTTTTATTTTTTTATGAGCGTCAGTTTTGATTTTAAGAAAAACGGGCTCGTAATTATATTTCTAAACTTCTTAAATCTGCCCCGGTGGATTTGGGAAAATAAAAAATCCCTCAAAGGAGGTAGGGTATTATGTTTAGTCACTTACGTACGATATGGTTAACGTTCCTGCATCTTTTTAAAAAGCATGTAACGATCCAATACCCGGAAGAGAAAGTAAAGCTGCATCCCCGGTACAAGGGACGAATTGTCCTTACAAAGGATCCGGACGGAGGCGAGCGATGCGTGGGCTGCTATCTCTGTGCGGTAGCATGCCCGGTTGATTGCATTGCCTTGCAAGCAACAGAAGATGAGCATGGCAGGCGCTATCCTGAATTTTTTCGCATCAACTTTTCACGTTGTATTTTTTGTGGCTATTGCGAAGAGGCTTGTCCTACTTATGCCATTCAGCTCATTCCTGATTTTGAAATGGCTGAATACAACCGCCAGGACCTTGTATTTGAAAAGGAAGATTTATTAATTGACAGCCAGGGAAAATATCCCGGGTATAATTTTTATAATGTGGCAGGACTTGACGCAGGCGTGAAGGAAACCGGTAAAGGCGAAAACGAAGAAAAGCCTGTGGATGTGCGCAGTTTGCTGCCTTAAGGGTCAATGAGGAGCGGTGAATGGCGAGTAATTAGCACTGGATTATCATCATTCACAGATCAAAACACAAATTCAATTTCCTAATCTGGTCTTTTATTGATCAACATTAAAACAATTCAATATGAAAAAGAATCTCTTCCTACTGATCTCTTTGTTACTGTTGTTTTGTTTGTATTCATGCAATAGCAGCGACACTGGTAAAACAACGAAAAACGAAGACGAGGTAGTTCCTGAAGTAAAAAGTATTTTCATTAACGGTGACAGCATTCATTATATTGATATTGGGAAAGGTGATCCGGTGGTGTTTGTTCACGGCGCATTGGGAGATTACCGCATCTGGGGGGCACAAATGGATACTTTTGCCAAAAAACACCGGGTAATTGCTTACAGCCGGCGCTTTGCTTATCCCAACAAGCAAATGATAAATGATTCGGCAGATTTAAAGGTCATCGCTAATTCCAAAGATCTTTCAGAAATTTTAAAGGTGCTGAACCTTGGCCCGGTGCATCTTGTGGGGCACTCTTACGGAGCCTTTACAGCTTTGCTTACCACGATAGACCATCCTGACATGGTACGTAGCCTCACGCTGGGTGAAGCGCCTGTCATTTCTCTCTTGCAGAATGTTTCGGGAGGTGATACTATTCTGAATAACTTTATTACAAAAGCTTTCGTTCCTGCAGCAGAGGCATTTAAAAACAACAAAGATGAAAAAGCCGTAGATATATTTGTTGGCAGCGTGATAGGTGATAGCTTGTTTTTCTCCAAACTTTCTCAGGAGAACCGCGATATGATGATGGCCAATACGCCCGAACTAAAAGGTGTTCTCTTTTCTAAAGATGTTTTCCCACCGATTACCTGTGATGATCTCAAAAAAATAAAAGTACCTGTATTATTATTAACCGGAGATAGGTCACCTCTTTTTTTTACTTCAATTGCAAGTGAACTAGATCGTTGTTTAAGCAATAAGAAGAGTGTAACACTTCCCAACTCTTCGCATGGATTGGAATTTGAAAATCCGGTTGAGTTTAATAAAATAGTACTTGGGTTTATAGATAAGAATTAATAGTGGATTGGGGCTTGTGTGAATGCTTTCAGCAACAGTTCTTTTTTTTAAACAAAAATTTTTCAACCGGCATTTTTAACGGGCAGGCGGAACAAGGAAACCCTGCCATCCAAATGCCGGAACGATCTATGCCAATCCTTTTTTACATATCATCCGCTATTGCCATCGCGGCAACAATCATGGTGATAACCCGCTATCATCCTATTCATGCATTGCTGTATCTAGTGGTGTCATTTCTTGGGGTAGCAATGATTTTTTTATCGCTGGGCGCCCCCTTCGTGGCTGTGTTGGAAATCATCCTGTATGCGGGAGCCATTATAGTGCTGTTGATTTTTGTAGTAATGATGCTGAACCTTGGAGCAGATACCGCCGCACAGGAAAAGCAATGGTTGCAGCCCAAAGTATGGATAGGCCCTTCCCTGCTGGCTTTGGTGTTGTTGGCAGCCCTGGTGATTTTGCTGGTGAAAGGGAATGCCATGGTTATGAATGTTTCCGCGGTACCATTAAAAAACGTGTCATTGTCGTTATACGGGGAATACATTATTGCTGTTGAACTCGTGGGCTTTCTTTTAATGGCCGGTATTGTGGGCGCAGCACACATAGGCAAGCATAAGAAAAGGTATCTGCACCGGTTTTTACAAAATGGTAATGGGAACATAAACACAAAAGAAATGAATGCAGAGAAGGAGGAAGCATTCATAAACAAGTGATTCATAAAAAAAGTAAACATTAATCGTATGTCATCTTTTAATTCTCAGTCAGTACTAATTGTCGCCGCCATACTATTTGTATTGGGATTAATCGGGGTGCTTACCAGGAAGAACATCATCTTTATTCTTATCTCCATTGAAATTATGTTGAATGCGGCCGGGCTTGCTTTTGTGGCTGCAGGCTCAAGGTGGGAGCAACCGGACGGGCAGGTGATGTTCCTATTCATACTTGCGATGGCTGCTTCAGAAATATCAGTAGCACTGGCATTGGTAATGCAGGCACATCACCAGTATAAAACACTGGACGTAGATAAGTTGAGAGGATTGAAAGATGAATTCGAAACAATTTGACAATGTGAAAATTTGAAAATGTGAAAATGCAAGGCTGGAACTGAAAATCTTTATACTATAAATAATACAGTATGGATAATTTTCTTGCATGGATACCCGCTCTGCCGTTAGCCGGTTTCCTGGTATTATCCCTCGCTGGAAGACGCTTGCCCAAAAATGTCATCGCATTGATTGGTGCAGGCACCGTTAGC
This sequence comes from Hanamia sp., assembly GCA_036566285.1. Taxonomy (GTDB): domain Bacteria; phylum Bacteroidota; class Bacteroidia; order Chitinophagales; family Chitinophagaceae; genus Ginsengibacter. The sequence goes on along the minus strand of DATCWN010000269.1, from coordinate 2,106 downwards.
GCTTCAGCTATCATCACTATATTAATTGCCATCCGGTTTTTACAAACTCCTCCTGTTGATGGTGCCTATACCCAAACGCTGTGGGAATGGATGCGCACTAAAAGTTTTTCCTGTTCCATAAGCCTGCGTCTTGATGCCCTGGCATTGGTATTTGCATTCATCATCACTTTTGTGGCTTCTCTCATTCATATTTATTCTATTGCTTTTATGCGGCAAGACCGCGATTATGCCCGCTTTTTTGCGTGTATGAATTTGTTTGTGAGTGCCATGTTATTACTCGTGATGGCTGATAACCTGGTACTGCTTTACCTCGGTTGGGAAGGCGTGGGTTTATGCAGTTATTTACTCATTGGCTTCTGGTACGAAACGCCTGCCAACTGCCATGCCGCCAACAAAGCTTTTTATGTAACACGCATCGGTGATACGGCCATGGCGATTGGCTTGTTCCTGTTGTTTAAAGAATTGGGCACATTGGATATTCCGGCTATCCTCAATCAATCGCCTTCTCACTTCACCATAGGTTCATCCAACATTACGCTTATTGCATTACTGCTTCTCATGGGGGGTATCGGCAAATCGGCCCAGTTGCCCCTGCAAACATGGTTGCCCGATGCTATGGCGGGCCCTTCACCGGTGAGCGCCCTGATACATGCAGCTACCATGGTAACTGCCGGCGTATATCTTATTGCAAGAATGCATGTGGTGTTCCAGTTGTCGCCGGTAGCCATGGATGTTACGGCCATTGTGGGCGCAGCCACTTTATTTATTGCGGGGTGCAGCGCTATGGTGCAGACAGATATCAAAAGAATACTCGCTTATTCCACCATCAGCCAGGTGGGTTATATGTTCCTTGCATTGGGAATAGGCGCATGGAGCGCGGCCATTTTTCATTTCGTTACGCATGCCTTTTTCAAAGCCTTATTATTTCTTGCCGCGGGGGCGGTAATTGAATCGTTGCATCATGAGCACAACATTTTTAAAATGGGTGGATTGAAAAATAAAATGCCCGTTTTGTTTTATACATTCCTTGCCGGCGCAGCATCATTGGCGGCGCTGCCTTTGGTAACTGCCGGCTTTTACAGTAAAGACCCAATTCTTTGGTACGCCTGGAGCGCTTCCAATGGAAATGGAATACTCTGGCTCGCTGCTTTGGCTGGCGCTTTTATTACTGCACTTTATTGTACCCGTTTAATGCTGGTTGTTTTCTGGGGCGAAATGAAAACACCAATTGGGGCACGTCCCGGGAAATTCATAATGGTTCCCCTGGTTATACTGGCGGTACTGAGTATTTCGGCCGGGTTTATTGAGTGGCCTCACAATCTTCTTCACATCACCTACTTCTCTGACCTTGTTCAAAAAGTGTTGCCGGTAACGGTGCTGAAAGAAAATCTGCCGCAGGAAATCATTTTTCAATTAATGGCCATCACCGTGATGTTGTTGGGGGTCTATACCGGATACGCTTTGTATTACCGGCATACGTCACTGATAATAAAATGGAAACAGTCTGCTGGTATGATGAAGCTACGCGATTTCCTGTTCAAGGGCTGGGCGTTAGACCAATTCTATAATGCCCTATTGGTACGGCCTTTTGTGTTCCTGACGCGCATCAACCAATCTGATGTTTTTGATAAAATTTATAATGGCATAGCCCTGTTTAGCCAGCGGCTGAACCAGTTGTTTTCTGTTTCTCAAAACGGTTCTATACGCAGGTATATAGTCGGAGTAATTATTGGAATTATTTTTATTTTAACCTTACAATTACTGTTATGATACTGGCCTGGATGATAAGCATCTTATTGATTGGCGGCTTGCTTTGCTGGCTGGCGGCACAGTGGAACACTGCCGTGGTGAAATGGATTGCTTTGTTTGCGCTGTTACTCGATTTTATATTTATTATACAATTGTGGTTTCAATACCAGGGAGCATCTCTGCCCGGTGCTGATGGCTGGTTTATAGATTACCGGGTAAACTGGATTCCTTCTTTTGGCATCAGCTTTCATCTGGCATTGGATGGATTGAGTATGGTGATGCTGATGCTCACTTATTTTATTGGCCTGTTAGCGGTACTTTGTTCATGGAAGGAAATAAAGTACCGCTAACAGGCAA
>DATCWN010000236.1:0-3473 GCA_036566285.1 Hanamia sp. | reverse complement strand
ATTGCAGCCGCCAAAGATGGAGAAAAGATTACCCAACAATTATTTGGAGGAAAAATAGGCTGGGTAAAATGGCAAAGACCCGGGTTTGATTTAGGGCTTCAGTTGAAAGATTGCTTAGATAAAAACCCTGGAATTAAAGGGATTATGTTGGGTTCTCACGGATTGTTTACCTGGGGCGACACGGCTTATGAAAGCTATCTCAATACCCTTGAAGTAATAGAGCAATGTGCTGAGTATTTAGAAGAAAATATAGGAAAAACCAAACCCATATTCGGGGGTGCCATAAGGGAACCACTGCCAAAGGAAGAACGGATGACCAAAGCGGCAGCATTGGCTCCGGTGTTAAGAGGATTTTGCTCTTCCCAAACTAAAATGATTGGGCATTTTACTGATGATGAGCGTGTGCTGGAATTTATTAACTCAAAAGATTTATCCCGCTTAGCACCCTTAGGCACCAGTTGTCCTGATCATTTTTTGAGAACCAAAATCTCTCCCCTGGTTTTAAATTTATCTACTGATGAAGATTTAAATGATGCCCCTGCTATAAAGAAAAAGATAGCGCCTTTATTTGATGGCTACCGAAGAATGTATGCGGACTATTATAATGCTTGTAAACATCCCAATAGTCCTGAAATGCGCGATCCTAACCCGGTAGTTATTTTATATCCCGGTGTAGGCATGTTCACTTTTGCAAAAAATAAACAAACAGCAAGGGTAGCGGCTGAGTTTTACATCAATGCGATAAATGTGATGAAAGGCGCAGAAGCCATTTCTGAATATACTTCGTTGCCCCGACAGGAAGCGTTTGATATTGAATATTGGTTGCTGGAAGAAGCGAAGCTTCAGCGGATGCCAAAGGCAAAACCGCTGAGCGGCCGTATTGCATTAATTACCGGAAGCGCCGGTGGCATAGGCAAAGCCATTGCCAAAAAGTTTGCGAATGAAGGGGCCTGTGTTATCATTTCCGATAATAACGCGGAAAGATTGCAACATGCAAAAGAAGAATTTAATAAAGAATTTGGCAGAGATACTTTTGCTGATAGTATATTGGACGTTACTGATATTGATACCATCCATCAGGCTTTCAAAAGTGCGGTACTGGCTTTTGGTGGTGTGGATATTATTGTGAACAATGCCGGCCTTTCCATTTCCAAATCTATTGAAGAACACACAGAAAAAGATTGGAATTTGCTTTACGATGTATTGGTGAAAGGACAATTTTTTGTTACACAAAAGGGCGTTGAAGTAATGCGCCTGCAGGAGTTAGGTGGCGATGTATTGAATATTGTGAGTAAAAATGCGTTGGTAAGCGGCCCCAATAATGCGGCTTATGGCGCTGCAAAAGCGGCACAATTGCACATGAGCCGGTTAAATGCAGCCGAATTAGGCAAAGATAAAATACGCGTGAATGCGGTTAATCCGGATGCGGTAATTAATGGAAGTAATATCTGGGCAAATGGTTGGGCGGCAGGCCGGGCCAAAGCTTACGGTATCACTGTTGAAGAACTGCCCGCTTTTTATGCTAAACGGACTTTATTGAATGAATCAATTTTAACTGAAGATATTGCCAATGCATGTTTTGTTTTTGTGGGCGGATTGCTGAATAAATCCACAGGGAATGTATTGAATGTTGATGGCGGTGTAGCTGCCGCATTTGTCAGATAAAATCTCTCATAACAAGTAATCAAATCGCTGATGATTATTTAACCGGTTGGCCTTTTGATTTTTATTCTAAAAATTTTATAAAGAGTTTTTTATGAATGAAGATATGAATTCTGAATCCAAGACACCTTCAAATCTTTCAAAAGAAAGATATCGGATTTCTTTTAAAATGCAGTTGTATAAAGGGTTTGAGGCTGAATATAAAAAACGCCATGATGCTTTATGGCCCGAGCTAAAGCAATTGCTGAAATCAAAAGGCATCAGCGAATATTCCATTTTTTGGGATGAAACTACCAATAGCTTGTTTAGCATCATGAAGGCAGAGAATCCGGAAGTTTTGAATGAATTACCTTCCCATCCTGTTATGAAAAAATGGTGGAATTACATGAAAGATATTATGGAAACCAATGAAGATAATTCTCCGGTAAGCATAGCCTTAAAGGAAGTTTTTTATTTGCCTTAAATTCAATTAAATTATTCAATTAAAAAAAATATAGAAGATGGTACTGAAGGAAGAAATGATTCAGAAAAATAATGATAGTTTACTTTCTAATCATAAAAAGAATTACGGATTCATTGCAAATGATATAGAGAATTCAGAAGATGTAATTAAAAAATTGGTTGACTTTCAAATAGCCATTCCCAGTTGGGCGTTAGGCACCGGTGGTACTAGGTTTGGGCGTTTCGGTGGAGGTGGCGAGCCCCGTAGTTTGGAAGAAAAGATTGAAGACATTGGAGTGTTACACGCACTCACCCGTTCGGCTGACGCAGTTTCTTTGCACATTCCATGGGATATTCCTTCCAATGCTGAAAATATAAAAACGCTTGCCAAACAAAATGGCCTTCGCTTCGATGCCATGAATTCTAACACTTTCCAGGACCAGCCCGATCAGAAGCTGAGTTACAAATTTGGTTCGATGCAGCATGTAGATAAAGCGGTGCGTAAGCAGGCCATTGAACACAATATAGAAGTGATAAAATATGGCATTCAATTGGGTTCGCAATCGCTCACCGTATGGTTAAGTGATGGCTCTACTTTTCCGGGGCAATTGAATTTCAGAAAAGCATTTCAAAATACGCTGGAAAGCCTGCAGGAAGTGTATGCTGCATTACCGGCTGACTGGAAAATGTTTGTAGAGTACAAAGCATTTGAACCCAATTTTTATTCGATGACGGTCGGCGATTGGGGACAGTCCTTATTATACACTCATAAACTGGGGCCGAAAGCATATACCCTGGTGGATCTCGGGCATCATTTGGCCAATGCCAATATTGAACAGATTGTTGCCTTGCTATTAATGGAAGGGAAACTGGGCGGATTTCATTTTAATGATTCAAAGTATGGTGATGATGACCTTACTGTAGGAAGCATCAAGCCTTACCAACTGTTTTTAATTTTTAATGAATTGGTGGAAGGTATGGATGCAAAAAAAATGAACCATGCTACAGATCTTGCCTGGATGATTGATGCATCGCACAACATAAAAGATCCACTTGAAGATTTGTTGCAATCTTTGGAAGCCATCATGATTGCTTATACAAAAGCGTTATTGGTTGATAGAAAAAAACTAGTAGAAGCTCAGAATAATAACGATGTGGTTACCGCGCAGGAAATAATCCAGCAGGCATTTAATACTGATGTGCGCCCGCTTGTAGCCGAAGCGAGATTGCGCGCAGGAGGCGCTTTGAATCCTTTATCGGTATTTCGTAATGAAAAAGTAAGAGAGCATTTGATTTCAGAAAGAGGAATGAAAACCATGGCGACAGGATTGTAGCCTCTCTACCTTCCGGAGGAGGGTCGAAGAAAATAA
>DATCWN010000221.1:0-6980 GCA_036566285.1 Hanamia sp. | reverse complement strand
AATTCATTTATGCAGACAAACTGCATGACACTACAAATGCTTCCACACTCATGGCATCTTCCGCTTTAAAATTACCAATCCGTGTTCTGCGCAGTTTGCTTAAATAACCACCGCAGCCCAACGCTTCTCCGAAATCATTTGCCAGACTGCGTATATACGTGCCCGTGGTACAAACCACTTTGAAAGTAATTACAGGCATTTCTATAGAAATAATCTCAAACTTACGAATGGTTATTTTTCTTGGCTCCATAATTACTTCTTTACCCTGCCTCGCCAAAAGATAAACCCGTTTTCCTTTCTGCTTTATGGCAGAATGAATAGGCGGTGTTTGTAAAATTTCCCCGGTAAATTGTTGAGTTGTTCTTTGAATCATTTCATCAGTAATGGCATCAACACTTTTATGCTTTACCGGTTCACTTTCCAGGTCGTAAGTAGGCGTAACGGCGCCCAAAGTAATGGTACCGGTGTATTCTTTTTCCTGCGACATGTACTCATTTATCTTTTTGGTAAATTTTCCGGTGCATACAATCAAAAGCCCTGTAGCCAATGGATCCAGCGTGCCTGCATGACCTACTTTTTTTATGCGGATTGTATTTCTTATTTTTCTTACCGCGTCAAATGAAGTCCAGTGCAATGGTTTATCTATGAGCAGCACCCTTCCTTCTTCAAATGTATTTTCAATCATAATTTATTTTTTTAAACCGCCTGCCTCGCTTTCAATTCAAGATATTTATTAATGGCATTTACAGTGAGTTTTTTCGGCGAAGTAAGGATAGATAAAATTCCGTAGTTTGCCAGTTCCCTCGCAATAAGTCTTTTTTCAAAAGCGAACTTTTCCGCAATCGTTTTTATATAAACTTCTTCCAGGTTTTTTGCTGAAGAGGTAGTGAGCTTTTTCAATTCTGTATTCTCAAAAAATATAACCAGCAATAAATGATGTCGTGCTATGGAACGCAAATAATCTATTTGCCGGTTCAATCCTGAAAGCGATTCAAAATTAGTGAACAGGATCAACAGGCTGCGATGTTTTATTTTATTTCTAATTTGTTGGTACAGCATTTCAAAATCACTTTCCAAAAAATCAGTCTTTTCTTTATACAGTATTTGGGAAATACTTTCCGTTTGCACAGGCCTGCGGTCGGCTGCCAGCATGCTTCCCAATGTATTTGAAAAAGTGATCAGCCCTACCCTATCCTGTTTTTTCAAACAAATATTACTCAACACCAGCGTGCTATTAATGGCATGATCCAAAAGGGTTAATCCATCAAAAGGCATCTTCATCAAACGGCCTTTATCTATGATGCAATACACCTGCTGCGATCTTTCTTCCATAAAATGATTCACCATCAAACCACCTTTCCGCGCAGATGCTTTCCAGTTTAAAGTTCGAATATCATCACCCGCCACATATTCTTTAATCTGCTCAAACTCCATGCTCTGGCCCATCTTGCGCATGCGGCTGCTTCCACTTTCACTGGCTATTACGGCATGAGACAACAATTCGTATTTATGCAATTGCATAAAAGCCGGATAAACAGGAATGGTTTGATGTGCTTCTGTGGTAAATCTTCTGCACATTATTTTTAATGGAGTAGAAACATATAAATGAATATTTCCAAAATGATATTCGCCCCTTTGCAACGGTTTTAAATACCATTTAATTTTTTGTTGTTGCCGACTCTGCAACAATACATTCTTTTTCCAGTCTCTGATTTGTAATTGTTCGGGCAATTCATCTATCACTTCTACATGCACCGGAAAAGTAAATTCATTTTTTATGATCAATTCAATTTTATTCTCATCTCCGTTGCTAAACCTGGCCGCAGTAAGCCTTTTAGCGAAAAGATATTTTTTTGTAAAAAATAATAAAGCATAATCTATCAAACAAAAAACTACAAAAAGATAAAATACCAATACCGGTATGAACCCCGGAAGCGGAATAAAAAAAGCAGCAATGAACAAAACCATGCACGCAAAAATGCCCATGTAAAAGCGTTGGTTTACAAAAAGATCACCGAAATATTTTTTAATAAAAGCCATTCATTTCATTTGTCTGAACTATGATTTGTTTGATTCGTTTGATTTATTTTATCAGCATGATGTTATTTTACATTTTCACATTTTCATATTTTCACATTTTCATATCAGCACATTAGCACATCAGCTAATTTTCTCATTTTCACATTGGTTAATTAATTACCGAGGCACTTCAATATTGCTGATAATAGTATGAATCAGTTCGTCTGTAGAAATGCCTTCCATTTCTTTTTCCGGCGTTAAAATAATCCGGTGCCGCATCACCGGAACAGCCATTTCAATAATGTCTTCCGGGTTTACAAAATCTCTTCCTTTGATAGCCGCATTGGCTTTTGATGCTTTCAAGATCGCAAGCGAGGCGCGCGGTGAAGCACCCAAAAATAAAGAAGGGTTGTTGCGGGTGGCATTTACAATTTTAGCGATAAATGTTACCAGAGCGGGATCTATGATAACGCCCTTAATGATATTTCTGTATTCCGAAATCTGCGCTGTTGACACAATTTTCTCTACATGTTTCAGCAAATCATTTTGCGATAAAGATTGTTGGTTTAATAAAATATTTACTTCTTCATCCAGTGAAGGATAATCAACAACCACTTTAAATAAAAACCTGTCCAACTGCGCCTCCGGCAGGCGGTACGTGCCTTCCTGTTCAATGGGGTTTTGCGTAGCCAAAACCAAAAACGGAAAATCCATAAAATGCGTGAAGCCGTCAATAGTAACCTGCCTTTCTTCCATCACTTCAAACAAAGCGGATTGTGTTTTTGCGGGCGCGCGGTTTATTTCATCAATCAAAATAATGTTACTGAAAATAGGTCCTCTCTTAAATTCAAAAGCGGCTTCCCGTGGATTGAACACTGAAGTGCCGAGCACATCGCCGGGCATCAGGTCTGGGGTAAATTGTATTCTTGAAAAATCAGCATTGATAATTTTAGCGAGTAATTTTGCCGCCAGTGTTTTCGCCACACCAGGAACACCTTCAATAAGAATATGCCCATCGCATAGCAAACCAATCAACAATAAATCCACCATTTTATGCTGGCCTACAATTACCTTTCCTATTTCATTTCTGATATTGATAACAGCATCATTCAAGGTTTCCGTATCAATGCGCTGTTCAAACAAATTTTCTTCCATCCTTTTTTATTTTATTAAAGTTGTCAATCCTTGTATTTAATTCTAAGAGCTCTTCGTCCGTTACTATTTCACGCGACTGAATGTTTGCAATCAACGCAAATAAAACACTTACTTCATTACCGGCAACGCCACTTTTTCCGGCAAGCGATTTTATGAAATCATTGCTTATTACAGCGGTATTTATAAAATATTTATTACGGATATTTTCATAAAAATAAGTAATCATTTTATCAGCAATGCGCCGGTTATTTTTATGCTGAAAATAAAGCCGGCCAATAGTTTCAGTAAAGGCAATGGTTGCATTACTGTTCGGCTTTACTACATTAATGATCCTTTGTTTTCTTTTTACATTAAAAAAGACAAACAATAACATGCCCGCTATCGCAAGGCAAAATGCCCATAATAATGGTGGATGTTTTTTAATTACATTTAATGTTGAAAAACCATCCGAATCATCTTTCCCTGATACATTATTTCTTTTGCTGCCCGAAGAGTTTTTTTGATAATAATCATCCCAATAAATATTCTTGGGTTGTAAACGCAGATAAGAAATGACATTCTCAAAGTATTGATAATTGTTGTTGGTCAATAAAAAATAATTACTAAAAATGCGGGGCGCCACATGCAGATAAATCCGACCGCTTCCTGCAAACAACACCACGTAATTAGGCAAATTAATTTCATTAACGCCCAAAACCCTTGTGAATGCTGTATCGTAGCTGCTGATGGAATTTAAAAAAGGAAAATAATAATAACCGTATCGCGCCGATTTGAAGTCATCGCCAAAATAAATGCTTACCTGAGTATCATGCATTTTACCTTTTACTTCATTAATGATTTCGCCCTTGCGTTCAACGTGGCAATAGATATTTTCCAACAATTTCTTGTCAATATAATCTGCCGCAATAAATAAATCATTTCCTGCTTTTACATACTTCATCAAAGCGTTTAGCTCATCGTTTTTAAGCACGAGATTTTTCGTAATAAGAAAATAAAGAGAGTATTTTGTGCCCGATGAATAAGTCATGATTTGATTCCATGTATCGTCGAAAGGCTTGTCTATTGTCTCTATCCAATTATCAGGGAAAAGAGCATGCAACCGGTTAAAAGCAATGAAAGATCCGAAAGGTAATTTGTCAGTTCTGAGATAAGTTTCCTTTAATGACGGAATTCTTTTTTCATTCTGAAAATTACATTTGCAAAATCCCATAACGATTAGGATTGCAAGTAAACCGTATGTTAACAAGGGTTTCAATGCCACTACACTTTTTTAATGAATTGAATGAATTGCTCCTTTAATACTTCATATTGATTTTTGTCAATTAAAAACTTTCCATACCATACATATTCGTAGCTACGCGTCAGAGAAGAAAACTCTTTTGCTGATGAATGACTTTCCATTTCCTTTACATATTCCCAGTTGGTTTTATCAGGCAAAAAACGAATCATATCTTTATCTGAAAGCGCTTTGATTGCTTTCAAAAATAAATACCTCGTAGCAAGATTAAAGTCATTTTTCTTCTCCGCATCTGATATCAGTGAATCGTATTGCGACAATTCGTCTAAGGTGATGAAATCATCCTCAGCAATATCTGCTGATCTATTTCTATTAAAGAGGCTGTTTTTTAAAATTATTCTGTACAAAATAAAGACGATAAAAAACAAAGCCAATGCCCAAAAGAATATTTTCACCGGCGGACTGTTTAAAAATTGAAGCGCTAACGAATTGTCTCCTTCTCTTTGCTGCACTGCTTTTCCTCTTCCCTGGTGAATATTTACCGTATCCGATCTTAGTTCCTTTTGTTTTCTCAAAAGGCTGTCAAGATAATTCATGTAAGCAAAATCACGGCTGTTCTTCCATCCATTCAATGAATCATATTTCTTGTTGAAAGAAATCGTTTCCTGTACAGAATCTCTATATTTTTCCGTCGGATCACTTTCATCTTTTTTTTGAGAAAAAGAAGGATAATTTAAGAATAAAAGCATCAGCAAAATACAACGGAGATATAGCATTTTCTTACTCATAAATGATTCTATCCTTTACAATTTTACCATCCGATACTACAAAGCCTTTTTTGTGCAGCCGGTTAGGATACAAAACGAAATACCAAATGATTAGGTACAACGAACCCCCGAGTATCATAATGCTTACCGGAACCGGAAGGCCGATGTTGGTTGAGTTTCTTTCAAAAGTATTGCTCATTAAATGGGTAATATAACTTTCAAAAAATGCAGCTACAATAAAAAAGGGAACCAGGCAGATACAAATTTTCATAGCATCTTTTGCAGACCTGATAAATGATTGCCGCCTTGTATAAGTACCGGGAAAAAGCCATCCGAATCCTAGAATAAGGCCGGCACAACTGGCAATTACAATAGAAGATATTTCCAGAGTGCCATGTATCCAAATCACCATTACAGACTGCCAGCCCAGCCCCTGCGAAAAGAAAATATATTGAAAACACCCCAGCATAATACCATTCGTCCACATTAGAAAGATGGTTCCTATGCCAAATAAAACCCCAAAAACTACCGCTTTAAAAGCAATGCTTATGTTATTGTAAGCGATGCGTACAAACATGGAAAAAGGATTGTTGTCTTTATAAACACCAAAAGGATCACCGGCCTGAATTGCCGAAATTGTTTTGTCATAATAACCCGCCTGTACCTCGTGATTAAAAAAATCCCTTGCATACTCCGGGTCGGTAACAGACGAAATAATTCCGGTAAATACCAGCGACACAAATAACAAAAAAGTAAACAGGAAAACCTTGTGGTAGCGCCTGAATAATAGAGGCAGCTCGTATTTCCAGAATAATATAATGCGCGAAAACCGCTGCGCTTTATTCTGATAAATATTTTGATAAATAGAAGCGGCGATGCCATTGATCCATCGGGTTACTTTACTTTTTGGGTAAAAGGTTTTCGCATAAGAAAGATCATCCAGTAAAGTAACAAAGCGGTCGGCCATTTCATCAGGGTCGTTCGTTTCTTCCCGCTGGTATTGATTCCATTTATCAACATTCTTTTTTATAAACCTGGCTTCACGCATAAATTAAAATTAAGAAAGTAGCCTTTAAAAACACCGCTTCAAAGCGAAACAATTTAAACCCTAAAAAATAAAGAAAGCGATTTTATTTTAAAATAATAAATTGCTGTATGCCGCTGATTCAAATAGCTACCATTTTCAACATTGATCTTGAATTTGAAATTGCCGAAGTTCATAAAAGAATATTCGCTTACCTCATTGACTTTACCATTTTGATCCTGTTTTTTATGAGTATGAAATATTTTTATTATGGAGGTTTCCATGTTGCAGATACGGGCTTTCTTAAAAGCCGGATGGGGTTGGATATTCTGACGATTTCCATTCCAATGTTGCTGTATTCATTGGTAACAGAAATAACCATGCATGGACAAACAGTGGGAAAGAAACTCCTGGACATAAGAGTAATAAGCCTTGATGGCGGCGAGCCTTCACTGGGCCAGTATTTGGTAAGATGGATGTTCAAAGCCTTTGAATGGCCCTTTTTTTTCGGCTATACGATTTTTAGCGGTGAAAGCCTTTTTGCCTACATAATTATTACCGGTTTCTTTGGAATATTTGTGGTGGTCTTTATCGGGATTGCCAAAAAAGGTCAGCGCCTTGGCGACCTTGCAGCCAATACAGTAGTAGTCAATACACGTTCGCCATTTACCGTTGATGACACCGTTTTTATCGAGATAAATGACGAAAACTATGTAGTGGCCTTTCCGGAAGTTTTAAAACTCTCCGACCGCGATATTAATACAATAAAAAATGTAGT
>DATCWN010000170.1:0-7598 GCA_036566285.1 Hanamia sp. | reverse complement strand
CTATTTTCTTTTTGCCAAATTCTTCCCGGTTATTGCTGTGGCAGAAATCAAGCATATTCTGAAAACAAGCGGTGAAAATTATAAGGCGAAAATGACGGATTTGGAAAGAAAAGATTCTGAAAAATTTTATTTAGAAGAAGTAGAGCAGGCACATTAAAATAAGATTAAATTTCATGGTGCGGGCACATAAAAAGTTTGATTAATTATGATAAAAAAATTTATAGTAGGCAGTTTCGAAGATGAAAAAGTTCTGTTCCCTGCAGTAAAAAATGTGAGGCGCGCAGGCTATAAAATTCATGATGTTTATACGCCTTACCCTGTGCACGGGCTGGACCATGCATTGGGATTAAGAGAAACAAGCCTCCATACGATGGGCTTTATTTACGGTATTATAGGTACCGCAACGGCTGTCGGAGGGATGGGTTGGATCTTTACCACAGACTGGCCTTTGAATATTGGCGGTAAACCTCATTTCCCTTTAGCCGCGTTTATTCCGATTACATTTGAACTTACGGTGCTGTTTTCTGCTGTGGGAATGGTTTGGACATTTTGCTGGCTTTGTAAAATGATGCCCGGAGTAAAGAAGCATCATTTTAGCCCGCGTGCCACTGATGATGCGTTCGTAATGGTGATAGAATGTACTGATAAATCGAATGAAACGGAAATACAATCGTTTTTGGGAAATAACGGCGCCATAGAAATTAATACGCAGGAGGCCGAAGAAGGCTGGTGGTTTGGAAGATATGATCGCGACCAAAAACTTTATAAGACTGAAGAAGAAGTAGTAGAAGCTTGAGTTTAATTTAAAAATGATGGCTGGTACAAAAAAGCAAATAATTAAAAATGGTTTTTTAGGTATGAAAAAAATGAAAATTCTTATATCATTTGTTCTGGTAATTGGGCTGATAACGCTGGTTCAAAGTTGCGACAGCAAACGAGAACCCGGCAAAACCTATATGCCTGATATGCAATACAGCCGCGCTTATGAAGCATACGCTCCCAATGATCTGATGAAACATAATGTCAATTATGTTCCCTATCCGGTGGAAGGAACTATAAGAAGAGGGGATCTGTTTCCTTATCCCTTGGCCAATGATTCTAATGGATATAAATTGAGTGCACAGGTAAAAGATCCTTTGCCTCCGCTTGATGCCGTACAAATGAAAGAGGCTGAGCGTTTATTTAATATCAATTGCGCCATTTGCCATGGAGCTAAAATGGATGCACAAGGGCCATTGGCTACGGGCGGAAAGGTACCTGCTGTAGCTAATTTAACTTTGGCCCAGTATGTTGCAATGCCAGAAGGCACTATGTTTCATTCTATAACTTATGGTAAAGGAAATATGGGAAGCTATGCTTCGCAACTAAGCCGTGAGCAAAGATGGATGGTGATACAATATGTAAAAAAACTTCAGGGTGGGGGAGCGCCAGCAGCAGCCAGCGATTCAACAGCAACAAAAAGTAGTGATTCAACAACAGCGAAATAAAAGTTTAATTCAAAAAATAATTTTTTAATGAACAATCAGTATGTAGCACCGGCAGCATTTAAAAAGTGGTCCACTGGATTTATGGTCGCCGGATTACTAACTCTTATTCTCGGTTTTATATTTTTAAACCCAGTTGCGGGCGCTCATGGCGACAATGCAAACAGCACCCGGTTTTGGGCAGTACTTCTTCAGAACAGTTTGTTTTGGTTGATGCTTGTAAATGTATCCATTTTCTTTATTGTGATTTGTACGCTCGCTATGGGTGGGTGGCAGGTTGCTTTTCGCCGTGTTACAGAAGCCATCGGTTCATTGGTTCCGGTTATGGGAATAATAACTATGATTATATTGCTTTGTATTATTTTAGGCAATCGTGCAGATATTTATCCCTGGCTGGATAAGGAGCATGTGGCAGGTGATAAAATATTGAGAGGAAAGACCGGATTTTTAAATCCAACAGTTTACTTACTGGCTTCCATAGTAGTCATTTTCCTTTGGTCTTATATTGGTAAAAAGCTGAATCAACTGAGCATTGAAAGTGATAAGATGGGGCCAATGGATCATGAGACTTCCAAAAAATGGCTTTCTAAAAATATGTCGTGGTCCGCTTATTACATTGTTTTGTATTTACTTTCCGTTGGTTCTATTATGCCCTGGCTCTGGCTGATGAGTTTGGATCCACATTGGTTTAGTACCATGTATAGCTGGTACACCTTTGCCAGTACTTTTGTGGCAGGCATTGCGCTCATTACCATTTTTGTCATTTATTTTAAAAACCGTGGCCAGCTTGAGTTTGTAACCCAGGAGCACATACAGGATCTGGGAAAGTTCATGTTTGCGTTTTCTATTTTCTGGACTTATTTATGGTTTGCCCAGTTTATGCTGATATGGTATGCCAACATTCCCGAAGAAACCATTTATTTTAAAATCCGTTTGCAAGGAGCTTATGCAGGATTGTTTTACCTAAATCTGGTACTCAATTTTGTGGCGCCCATTTTAATATTTATGAAAAAAGCTACCAAGCGGAATTATACCATTGTAACTTTTATGTGTATCGTAATTATTTTTGGGCACTGGATAGATTTTTATCAGATGGTAATGCCTGGCCCCATGGGAAGCCATCCGCATTTGAGCTGGTTTGAGTTGGGTATTCCATTGGGCTTTGTGGGTTTGATCATGTGGGGGGTAAGTAAATTTGCAGAGAAAACGCCAATGACAGCATTGAATAATCCTTTCCTGAAAGAAAGTATTATTCATCAGGTATAAATATTTATGAGAAGGGGAAATAATAGAGGATATAATACGACTTGATATTTATAAAATTACTTTGAAGGATGGGCTTCTGCGGATGTAAAAGACAGAATTAGAACAAGGCTTAATAAACTTACTTTAAGCTTAATAATATTCAATTAAAAACTAAAAATTAAAAATTTCAGAACCCTTGTGGTAAGAAAAAATAAGAAACATGAATAACTTTTTTTTGATAGCGATTATCGTGCTTATTTTTCTGGTGATTTTCCAGATTTCAAAAGCGAGTGAATATGTGAGCATTTTGAAAGGTGAAGAAAAATCCAGGAAACAAAGTAACAGGATCAACGGATTTATGATGATTGGCTTTCTTATTGTCGGCCTCATTGGTGTATGGTGGTGTAATGAACTTTATTATCCCCACTCTTCACTCCCTGAAGGTGCCGCATCCATTGAAGGGAGAAGTATTGATACGATGATGTGGACGGATATTATCATTACCGGGTTTGTATTTTTTGTAACCCAAATTTTATTGTTTTGGTTCTCATTCAAATACCAGGCCAGTGATAAAAGAAAAGCTTTTTACTATCCTCATAACAATACATTAGAATTAATCTGGACAGGCGTGCCGGCAATTGTATTAACCATCCTGGTAGTTTTTGGATTAAAAGGCTGGTTTAAGTTTACATCTGATGCCCCTAAAAATGCACAATTAATAGAAATTACCGGGCATCAGTTCGGTTGGGAAATACGATACCCAGGGAAAGATGGGATATTCGGAAGAAAGAATTATAAATTAACCAACCCCACCCAAGGTAATCCGCTTGGAGTTGATTGGGAAGATGCAGCCAGCCACGATGATATTCATGTGCCTACCACCATGCATGTTGTGGTGAACAAACCGGTTAAACTGGTTATTAATTCGCAGGACGTAATACATGATGTGGGTCTCCCGCAATTTAGAATGAAGATGGATGCTGTGCCGGGTATGCCTACCACTCTCTGGTTTACACCGGATATTACTACAAAAGAAATGGCAAAGAAAAAAGGCAATCCCGATTTTGTGTATGAAATAGCTTGCGACCAAATGTGTGGAAAGGGGCATTTTACAATGCGTGGGGTAATAGTAGTGGAAACTCAAAAAGAATATAACGCCTGGATGATTAAACAAAGGCCGGAATATATAAAAGCAAAGGCAGCAATGGCTGCACCTGTGGCTGATACAACAGCAACCGTAGCGATGCAAATAAATCACGCTCATCAATAAAAAACATTAGCCTTAGGGCATTTTAAATAATATCATTATGAATAACGAAGAAGTTTTGCATGAACAACCTCTGGTGGTGCACGACACGGAACATACTGCTCACGACCATCATCATAAACAGTCCTTTATCTCCCATTATATTTTTAGTATGGATCATAAAATGATCTCCAGGCAATTTCTTGTGACTGGGATTATTTGGGCGGTTACAGGCGGGTTGTTATCCGTTATTTTTCGTTTACAATTAGGTTATCCCGATCAAACATTTCCTTTTCTTGAAGATATTTTAGGGCGTTGGGCAAAAGGCGGGAGACTGGACCAGGAATTCTATTATGCTCTGGTGACGATGCACGGAACCATTCTTGTATTTTTTGTGCTTACCGCGGGATTGAGTGGAACGTTTTCTAACTATTTAATCCCTTTACAAATTGGTGCAAGAGATATGGCATCGCCGTTTTTAAATATGCTTTCTTATTGGTTTTTCTTTGCTGCTTCCGTGGTGATGTTTTCTTCTTTGTTTGTTCAGACTGGCCCGGCAAGTGGAGGTTGGACAATCTACCCTCCATTGAGCGCTTTGAGAGATGCGATGGATGGCTCTAAGACGGGAATGGATTTGTGGTTGATCAGTATTGCACTATTTATCATCTCTACTTTGATGGGAGGCTTAAACTATGTAACTACCATCCTGAACATGCGCACCAAAGGAATGTATATGACGCGATTGCCTCTAACGATATGGTCATTCTTCTTTACTGCTATTTTAGGAATATTGACTTTCCCCGTGTTATTATCTGCAGTAATACTTTTAATATTCGATAGAAATTTAGGAACCAGCTTTTTTCTGAGTGATATATTTATACAAGGTAAAATATTACCGAATGAGGGAGGAAGCCCGATTTTATTCCAGCATTTATTCTGGTTCCTTGGCCATCCCGAAGTTTACATTATTGCACTTCCGGCAATGGGAATTACTTCCGAAGTAATTTCAACGAATTCAAGAAAGCCTATTTTTGGATACATGGCAATGGTGGGTTCATTCTTTGCGATAGCTTCTTTGTCATGCCTCGTGTGGGCACATCATATGTTTGTGTCTGGTATGAATCCTTTCCTGGGGTCTGTGTTTGTTTTGTTTTCTTTACTGATTGCCATACCTTCTTCTATAAAAGTATTTAACTGGCTTACCACTTTGTGGCGTGGAAATATCATCTTTACGCCGGCCATGTTGTTTTCCATTGGCTTTGTAAGTTTGTTTATATCAGGAGGGCTTACCGGAATTTGGTTGGGTAATTCGGCCATAGACATGCACTTGCATGACACTTATTTTGTAATTGCCCACTTTCACCTTGTGATGGGTGTGGCATCTATGTTCGGAATGTTTTCCGGTATTTACCATTGGTTTCCTAAAATGTTTGGAAGGCATATGAATAATACACTTGCTTACATTCATTTCTGGATTACCATGATTGGCGCATACCTTATTTTCTGGCCAATGCACTATGAAGGTTTGGCGGGTATGCCACGCCGTTATTATGACTTTAGTAACTGGGAATCTTTTAAAATGTTCCAGGGGCTAAATGAAATGATTAGTGTGGTAGCCATCATCGTATTTTTTACGCAGTTTTTATTCATTTTCAATTTCTTCTATTCCATGTTCAAAGGAAGAAAGTTGACTGAAAAGGATGCTAACCCATGGCATTCCACCACACTTGAATGGACAACGCCTGTTAATCCGGGACATGGCAACTGGATCGGTGAAATTCCTGAAGTACACAGGTGGCCGTATGATTATAGCAAGGATGGAAGGGATTTTATACCTCAGAATGAACCCATTGGCGCAGATGAGACCAAGCACTCGTAGGGATAGAAAGGGGAAAATTTGAAAGATTATATTTCTGAATTAATAGCCCTGTTCATTCAGGGCTTTTTGTAAAATAAGTTAGATTAATGGATAAAACCGTGATGATAGGAAGCCATTCTTTTTCTTACATTCTGGTAAGTAAATTAAAAGATTATTTTATCTTAATAAAGTTTTCTTTAAGCTTTCTGGTAGTTTTTAGTTGTGTGGTAAGTTACCTGCTGGCTCCTAACGTGACGTTCAATTTCTTTTCAATTACAATTTTGTTTGTTGCCGGAATGTTGGTTACAGGTGCGGCAAATGCTATTAACCAAACCGTGGAGAAGGACACTGATATTTTAATGAAGCGTACGGCTAGCAGGCCGGTTGCCGCCGGGCGGATGAGTGTAAAAGAGGGTTGGATGTTTGCCATCATAACAGGTAGCATTGGTATTCTTATCATGTGGCAATGGTTCAATTTTGCCAGCGCAGTTGTGGCGCTTTTCAGTTTATTTTTATACTCTTTTATTTATACGCCACTCAAAAAAGTGAATTCTATTTCCGTGTTGGTAGGCGCGTTTCCGGGGGCTTTGCCTTGTTTGATTGGGTGGATTGCCGGTACGGGATTAATTAATCCGTTTGCACATTTTCAAGGTACGCTGGGAAACGGTGAAGTAGCCACCTTTTCAAATATGGGTGGTTATATATTATTTGCGATTCAGTTTTTCTGGCAGTTTCCACATTTCTGGGCCATTGCATGGCTGGCGCATAAGGATTATGAAAAAGCGGGATTTAAATTATTGCCGGCCAGGGAAGGCCCTACGAAGTTTAGCGCTTTTCAAGCGGTAATTTATTCGATGTTGATGATTCCTATTGGCATGCTCCCATATTATTTTAGTATCAGCGGAATGCTTGCCTTCTGGGTTTTGCTTGCTTGTAATTTTTGGATGGTGTATGTAAGTATTATGTTGGTGATAAAGATGAATGCCGGAGCAGCAAGAAAGGTAATGTTCAGTTCTTATTTTTATTTGATGATTGTTTTTTTGGTATTGTTATTTGATAAATTGTAACCGATAGTATAAAAAAGTAAACACAAAAACCTTATTATGATTGCAATGATTAAAGAAGAAAAAAACAGGATGCATCCACTTAAACTTGTTATGTGGGGTGTGTGTGCAAGTATAGTAATGATGTTTGCAGGTTTAAGCAGCGCGTATATTGTAAAGAGTGCGCAGGCCAACTGGCTCTCCTTTGATGTCCCTTTAATTTTCTGGTATTCCACCGGGGTAATTATTTTGAGTAGTATAACTATCATGCTTAGCCGCAAAGCTTTTCTTGACAGGGAAATAATGAAGTATAAAAGTTGGCTGGGAGTTACCACTCTTTTGGGCATTGCTTTTATATTTATGCAATACATGGGCTTTTCACAATTATGGAGCAGGGGCATTACGCTCACAAGGAATGTTTCATTTTCATTCTTATACGTTATTGTTGGCCTGCACGCGCTTCACGTGCTGGGCGGTGTGGTGGCTCTTATAATTATGTATTTCAAGTCGCATAGTTCCAAAAAGAAAATATACACTTCTGTCACGATTGATCTAATGAGCACGTATTGGCATTTTGTAGATTTTTTATGGATTTATTTATTGATATTTTTAGTGATGATTGGTTAAGCAATGGCCATCAACAATAAAACTTGAACAATAGACAATTAATTTTATTTTTGTAATAACCTTTTAACGAGTAATAAATGGAAACAGCGCTGGCA
>DATCWN010000126.1:0-4929 GCA_036566285.1 Hanamia sp. | reverse complement strand
ATAACTTTCATAATGCACTAATTTCTTTTCTGACAGTTTTTTCATCATACTGGTTACTGTAGGCATTTTAATCTCAAGCGATTTAGATAATTCATTCACATTCACCTCGCCTGTTTCGCTGGCAAGGTTGAACAAAGCTTTAAGATAATTTTCTTCTGTATATGAATTCTTCATTTTTAAAATTACTTAATATAAGTTCAAGAGAACAATTTTTTAAATTTCATTTAGTTAATTATTTTGTTTGTGTCATCTAACTTTATAAATTTACACACAAAACAATACATAATAGATGAGCAAAATTAATTTTTACACTATAGGGATAGCCTTTGCACTTTTGGCAGGTACCATCAACACATACGCGCAAACACATACCATTACAGGAATAGTAAAAGATACGGAAAATCAACAGCGGCTCTCTTTTTGCAGTATTAAAATACTCAATACCAACTTTGGAATTACCGCAGATGCGTCAGGAAAATTTAGCATCAATATACATCAGAATTCGTCTGCACAAAAACTGGTGGTTTCGTCTATGGGATATATTACAGATACCATTCCTGTTTTAACAACACAAAACCATTACCTGATTTTCCTTAAACCGGCACAGGGAATATTAAACGAAGTAGTAGTAACCGGCGTTTCGAAAGCTACGCTTGCAAGAGAAAATCCGATACCGGTTATTACGGTTTCGGCAAAATCAATTGAGCATACCATCGAAAGCAATATTATTGACGTTTTGGTAAAAAATGCGCCGGGCCTGAACGCCGTAAAAACAGGGCCTAATATTTCAAAACCATTTATCCGTGGCCTGGGATACAACCGGGTGCTTATGTTATATGATGGCGTACGGCAGGAAGGGCAGCAATGGGGCGATGAACACGGAATTGAAGTAGATGCGTATAACATTGAAAAAGGAGAAGTAATAAAAGGCCCTGCCAGCCTGATGTACGGTTCTGATGCGCTGGCGGGTGTAGTAAGCCTGATACCTGCAATGCCTTCTTATACCCATCAAAAAGTAATAGGAAAATATTATTCTGAATATCAAAATAATAATGGGTTGGCAGGTAATGGGCTTAGATTGGCCTATGCCAATAACGAATGGGCATACACCTTGCGTGGCTCTTACCGTATCGCAAAAAACTATACCAACACCATTGACGGAAAGGTATATAACACGGGCTTTCGTGAAACGAACTTATCAGCAGGTATAAAACACATAGGTATTAAGGGATACTCCGATCTGAACTTTACTTTGTATAACAATTTGCAGGGAATACCCGATGGCAGCCGGGATTCTGTAACAAGAAAGTTCTCCAAGCAAATTCATGAAGGTGCTCTTGATGACATTACCACCCGGCCTGTCGTTTCAGATGCCGGACTAAACTCTTACCGGCTCAGCCCGCTGCACCAGCACATTCAGCATTACAGAATCTATAGCAACAATCATTATGATTTGGGGAAAAGCGATATTGATTTTTTACTTGCATTTCAACAAAATATACGCAGGGAATATAATCACCCGACCTTACCACAGCAAGCCGGAATGTATGTGCGTTTAAACACATTGAATTATGGATTTCGCTATAATGCACCCTTAATGTTAAATACAGAGATTACGATAGGCATTAATGGAATGTACCAGGACAACAAAAATAAAGCAGCCACTGATTTTCCAATTCCCGATTATAATTTATTTGATGCAGGTAGTTTTATTTATACAAAATGGAAACAAAATAAATGGACTGTAAGCGGCGGAGTAAGATATGATATCCGTTACTTAAAAGGAAATGATTTTTATACCACCACCGATGCTGTAACCGGTTTTGGCAAACGGGCTTTGCCACCTTACACCGCTGAAGATTATTTACAATTTCCTGCTTTTAATAAAACATTTAATGGTACCTCTCTAAGCATTGGCGCTACCTTTCAACTCTCTGGTAACATAAGCTTAAAATCCAACATAGCAAGAGGATACAGGGCGCCCAGCATTACCGAGTTTGCGTCCAACGGGTTAGATCCAGGTGCACACATTACTTATCTGGGCAACAGGAGTTTCGTGCCTGAATTCAGTTTGCAGGAAGATCTTGGAATTGATTTTCGTTACAAAAATCTATCAGCATCTGTTAGCATATTCAACAACAATATCCGGAACTACATTTTTTTATCGCTGCAGACGGATAGCAACGGAAACCCAATTGTAAATACACAAGGCAATAAAACCTATCAATACCAGCAGGCATCGGCACAGCTATACGGTTTAGAAGCTACGCTGGACATACATCCTTTATCCATAGAAGGCTTTTCGTTTGACAATGCCTTTTCCATTATTTATGGCTACAACCGAAAAGCAGAGTTTAAAAACAAAGGTGTAGATGGTGGGTATTTGCCCTTAATTCCGCCGGCAAAATTATTAAGCAGTATCAATCAGGACATTCAAATTAACTCAGAAATATTTTCTTCTGTAAACGTAAAAGCAGAAATGGATTTGAATGCCGCACAAAATCGTTACTTAGCCCTGCACCATACCGAAATAGCAACCCCCGGTTATACACTATTTAATTTTTCAGTGAATACACAAATTAATTACACTCAAAACAAGGCACTACAATTTCAGGTGCAGGTAAACAATATTTTTGACAAGGCTTATCAATCCAACTTAAGCCGTCTAAAGCATTTTGAATATTATAGCGATTCTCCAAACGGGCACCTGGGGATATTTGGTATGGGTAGAAATATTTGTTTAAAAATGGTTGTGCCTTTTAATTAAATGCCTGGCCAAAGTCAGGCTTTCTGCTTTTCTGTTGTCACAAAAAAAGGGAGATGATTAAAATAACCATCGCCCTATTATCCGGTACAAATAGCTTTCAGCTTGTTTTTCAATTAATATTTTTGAACAACTTTATAAAAGAAAATATCGGGTGCGCCAACTACTCCTGCCTCTGCCATTTTATCTTTAAGGTCTTTTGAAGCGATAAATGCTTCCGCTTTTTTCATGTCGTTAACAACAAAAGCCACGGATACGGTATGATTATCACCCACTTCATAACTGATAGCCCTGTCTGTCAAACCTGCATCTAACCTTGTTTGCTTATGGCTATCGAATGATTTTTTCCATGCATCCCAGTCTTTTACCTTATGGGTTACTACTACCCTTGTTGGTGAGGCATTGGCAGACGTATCGAGCATCTGCACATCAAGATAGCGGAATGAAGGCGCTCCTATTACCCCGCCTTTTTGCATGGCAGCTTTCAAATTGGGCAGCGCGGTAAATTGTTTTGCTTTGTCAGCATCATCCATTTTTAATACCACTATCACCATATTGGAATCTTTTACACCACGCCCCACAACATAATTGTGCAGTCCATACGCCAGCCGTGTCGAATCATGAGCTTCATACGCTGGTTTCCATTTTGCAAAGTTGGCCACCTTGTGTTTTATAACTAAAAGATTGCCAGGCTTTGCAGCAGATGGTTCTGTTTTAATTGCAACGGTAGAGGTGTCTGCGCTTTCCGTTGTTACCGCTTTTGATTTTGTTTCGCCTCCGTTATTACAGGAAGAAAAAAAGAGTGCAGTAGCCACCAAAGTAATGGCGGATAAAAATCTGACTTGCTTCATCATTTAATGTTTTAAAAATGAATAATAAAAATATCAGAGAGGAAGCAAGGGTTAAAGAAGGATAAGGATAATTAAATGTAGAAAATATCCGGAAATAAATAAAATATTTATAAACCTGGCAGGTTTATCCCGGCAGGTAGCAATATTGGTATAAAAGATAGTTATGTTTTTAAGTAACCTTAGTTACGAGGCGCTAAGCAATAAATAAAATCCCGCTGCAATAGCAGCCCCCACAAAAGGCCCCAGAACAGGCACCCATGCATACTTCCAATCGCTTCCACCTTTGTGTTTTAAAGGTAAAAGGGCATGTACGATGCGGGGGCCAAAATCTCTTGCCGGATTGATAGCATAACCCGTGGTACCTCCCAACGAAAGGCCGATGGCCCACACCAAAAATGCCACTGGTAGGGCTCCCAGAGATCCTAACCCAATAGGTGTTTTGGAATTTGAAATCTCACCATTGGTAAAATAAAAGATTACAAATATCAATACAAAAGTGCCGGCTACTTCGCTCAGGAAATTGAATAATAAATTCTTTATCGCAGGCGAAGTACTGAATGCGGCCAATTGTTTATCTGCTTCTTCCGTAGCATTAAAATGGTCTCTGTAAATAATCCAAACTAAAAATGAACCCATCATGGCCCCAATAATTTGGGCTACTATAAATGAGATTACTTTTGTCCAGGCAAATTTGCCGGCAATAGCCAAACCTATAGTAACCGCAGGGTTTAGATGCGCGCCGCTGTAGGGAGCGGCAATCACTACGCCCACAAATACCGCTAATGCCCACCCTGTGGTAATTACCATCCAGCCTCCGTTATTTCCTTTGGTGCCTTTGAGCACTACATTGGCTACTACACCATTCCCTAAAAGAATCAGGAACATGGTGCCTATAAGTTCTGCAGAAAATTGGGACATACAAACAAAGTTTTGATAATTAAATTTTTTTATGAAGGTCCAAAGATATTATTGTTCGGCCCATACCTTGCAAGCTTTTACCGCTTTATGCCAGCCTTTAATTAATGCTTCGGTATGGTCATTTTCTTCCGGTTCGAAATGGCGGTCCACTTCCCATTGCTTCTGTATTTCATCCATGTTTTCCCAAAATCCTACTGCAAGACCTGCCAGGTAAGCCGCTCCCATAGCCGTAGTTTCTGTAATTCTCGGCCTTATCACTGTTGTGTTTAAGACGTCGGCCTGTATTTGTAATAATAAATTATCCACCGTGGCACCACCATCTACTCTCAGTTCTTTAATTTCTATACCCGAATCCGCTTCCATCGCTTTTAATACTTCCATCGTTTGAAAACAAAT
>DATCWN010000118.1:0-8323 GCA_036566285.1 Hanamia sp. | reverse complement strand
CAAATGATCCTTATTTCGGTAAAACAAATGCCGCCATTTATCTTGAGCTAAAACCACAGGTGTATCCTTTTACTTTTCCTGATCATGATACTGATAGCTTATTTGTAGATTCTGCGGTGCTTGTGCTTCAGTATTCTCATTCGTTTGGCGATACCAACCTTGTACAAAAAGCGCAGGTGTATCAGCTGAGAAATAACTTCAAGGCAGATAGTTCTTATTCCACCTGCAATGTTTTTGAACACGAAAATATTTTGTTAGGTGAAAAATTATATGTGCCATCACGCCTGAAAGATTCTATTCACGCATTTAAAGAAGATGAAGCGAATCAACTTAGGATTCCCATAAATAATTCGTTGATCAAAAGTTTTATTAATAATCCGGACATGTTTTTAAAAGATTCTTCTTTTAAAGAAAGTTTTAAAGGATTCGCCATTGTTGCAGATGAAAGCACTGGTGGGCAAGCGTTAAATTATTTCGATCTAACGTCCACCAATACACGCTTATCCATTTATGTTAGGACATCAAAAGCGAATGTAAAAGATACTTCGGTAATTGATTTTCCAATGACTGTTTCTTCAGGTGAAGCCAATTCAATTGTTCGCACGCGGGGAAATTCTGAAATTACCCAACATCTTACTCAACCCTCTGCAGGCGATAGCGTAGTTTATATTCAAACCTCGCCGGGCAGCTATGCTCAATTGGCTATACCAGGCCTTTCAGGTTTATCCAACAGAGTTATTCATCGCGCTGAATTAATCGTTGAACAGTTGTATTCTCCCAATACTTTAGATAATTATTTTACAGCGCCACGGATGCTTTATTTAGATACAAAAGATACTTCTACAAATGATACCTATATTCCTGTTCCATGCGATTTTAGCATGAACGAACTTCAGACAAGTTTTAGTTATTTGGGCGGAACTCCCAAACAGGTTTCTGATGGCGCAGGCAATACTGTCAATCGGTATGTTTTTAATATTTCGCGGTATGTGCAAAGCATTGTAACGAAAGGCAGCAACAATGCTATTTTTAGATTGAGTGCGCCTTATTATATTCATAACAAAGCCGGTTATGTTGACAGGTGCAACCAGTTTATTTCTCCTTTTGATTTTGGCATGAATGTGATTGCCGATGGCAGGGTAAAATTAAATGGTACTAACAACACTTCCACCCGAATAAGATTACACATTGTTTATTCAACCCTCTAAGCTTTTGAGCTTTAGTTTCTATTCAAATTCATTTTGTCCTATCAGTGTGAAGCTATAATTTTGACGCAAAAAAATAAAAGAACATGCCATATTTATTTACCTCTGAATCTGTAAGTGAAGGACATCCCGATAAAGTTGCCGACCAGATCAGTGATGCACTTATTGATAATTTTTTAGCTTTTGACCCGCAGAGTAAAGTTGCCTGTGAAACGTTAGTTACTACAGGCCAGGTGGTTCTTGCAGGCGAAGTAAAATCAAAGGCTTACCTGGATGTACAGGAAATAGCAAGAGATGTAATAAGGAAAATTGGCTACACAAAAAGTGAGTACATGTTTGAGGCCAATTCATGTGGTATCTTTTCTGCGATTCATGAGCAATCAGCAGATATTAACCAGGGCGTTGACAGAAAGAAAAAAGAAGAACAAGGAGCCGGCGACCAGGGAATGATGTTTGGGTATGCCACTAATGAAACACAAAATTATATGCCATTGGCGCTTGACCTTGCGCACAATCTTTTAATAGAACTGGCAGCATTGAGAAGAGAGAATAAACAAATCAAATATTTGCGCCCCGATGCTAAAAGCCAGGTAACGCTTGAATATAGTGATGACAATAAACCTTTAAGAATTGATGCCATCGTGGTTTCTACCCAGCACGATGAATTTGACACCGAAGAGAAAATGCTGAAAAAAATCTCTGATGATATTCAGAGAATTTTGATACCCCGCATGAAAAAGAAATATCCTAAGTATGCGCATCTTTTTAATGATAAAATAAAATACCACATTAACCCTACCGGCAAATTTGTTATCGGTGGTCCGCATGGGGATACAGGCCTGACAGGTAGGAAAATTATCGTAGATACTTATGGTGGAAAAGGCGCTCATGGTGGTGGCGCATTCAGTGGAAAAGACCCAAGCAAAGTGGATAGAAGCGCGGCATATGCAGTAAGACATATTGCCAAAAACCTGGTAGCCGCAGGCGTTTGTGATGAAGTACTGGTACAGGTTTCATACGCGATTGGTGTAGCCCAGCCTACAAGCATTAACGTAAATACCCACGGGACTTCTAAGTTAAAAATCAGCGATGGGGAGATTGCAGAAAAGCTGCAATCCATATTTGACATGCGTCCTTATTTTATTGAGCAGCGTTTGAAACTTCGCAATCCTATTTACCAGGAAACGGCTTCTTACGGGCACATGGGCCGCAAAAATGAAGTGGTTACCAAAACATTTAAATTACCAAACGGCCCGGATAAAAAAATAAAAGTAGAATTATTTACCTGGGAGAAATTAGACTATGTAGGTAAAGTAAAAAAGGCGTTTGGGATAAAATAAAAATATTGTTTTTAATAACATTTTTAATAGAAACCATAAGAGAATAAGGGCTTATGGTTTTTTTATTTTTGTATCTTTAAAATAAAAACTATGGAAGCAATTGAAAAAATAGTTCAGTTTGATGAAGATGGAAACACTACTTTAAAATTGGGCAAACATTTTTCAAAAAAAGATGCCAAAATTGTTGTGCTTATTAAAGACGATGATATTTAATGAACATGAATTGCTAAGCCTCGCAATGAAGGGCTGGGCTTATGATTTCTTGAATAATACGAAGATTACTATTGATGAATTAAACAAACTATGAAAAAGTGAGACCACAAAATAAAACATTTACCCAACAGCATCGCCCTAAAAAAAATCTTTTAATCGGAGGCGCCAGGCCTATCATCCATGCCTTGCAAAATGGAGAGCAGTTAGAAAGAATTTATTTGCAGAATACAATTAATTCTGATGAAGCAGAAGAATTAAAAAAGGTCGCTTTGCAATATGAAGTCCCGGTGAATAAAGTGCCTTTTGAAAAACTCAGGAATTTCAATTTAGAAAACCATAACGGATGTATTGCACTTCGCTCAAAAATAAAATACCAAAATTTACAGGATGTAATTTCCTGGGTAGTAGAAAAAGGAGAAACACCGTTATTTTTATTGCTCGATGGAATTACTGATATCAGAAATATTGGCGCGTTGGCCAGGACTGCTTACTGCTCCGGTATTCACGCCATTGTTATTCCTGAAAAGGGAGTAGGAGCCCTGGGTGAAGATGCCATCACTACTTCTGCGGGCGCATTGGAAAATATGGCGGTTTGCAGGGTAAAAAATTTACACAATGCCATAGATGAAATGCATCTCAATGGCATAAAAGTTTTTGCAAGCGAAATGACAGCGCAGGAAAATGTATGGGACATTAATTTTGATGAACCCTGCGCCATCATAATGGGAAGTGAAGACAAAGGGATTCAATCTTCTCTTTATAAAATGTGCGATAATCGTTTTAAAATTCCCATGAAAAATGATTTTGAATCATTAAATGTTTCTGTGGCAGCAGGAATGATATTATATGAAGCGATGAGACAGAGAGAGGCCTTCCAACCCTCCAAATGAAGGTTTTAAAATAGTCTTCTAAATTTGAATTGTATCTCAATCAATAAGTAATAGAAACTAATGTAATGACGCCTTCTCACAAATCGGAAATTGGAAATTTTCAACCTGAAATCAAACTGGTTGAATGTCCACGCGATGCCATGCAGGGTTGGAAAACATTTATTCCTACTGAAAAAAAAATAGAATACATCAATCAATTATTGCAGGTTGGTTTTGATACCATTGATTTTGGAAGTTTTGTTTCTGCAAAAACAATTCCGCAAATGGCCGATACCAAAGAGGTCATCACTCAGTTATCAACAAAAAATAACAGCACCAAATTACTATCTATCATTGCCAATGTGCGCGGCGCATTGGATGCTGCCGAATTTGAAAAAATATCTTACCTCGGATTTCCTTTTTCTATTTCTGCTACTTTTCAAATGCGCAATACCAACAGCACCATTGAACAATCGCTTGAGAATGTGAAAGAGATAAAAAACATTTGCGATAGAAATAATAAAGAACTTGTCGTTTATATTTCAATGGCTTTTGGAAATCCTTATGGCGATGAGTACAATGAAAATATAGTTTTGGAATGGATAAGCAAAATAGTGGGAGAGGGGATAAAAATTATTTCCCTGTCTGATACAGTTGGCCTTGCGGTGCCAGCACAAATTTCATCTGTTGTAAAAAAAGTGATTACAAAATTCCCGGAGATTGAAACGGGAGTTCATTTGCATTCAACTTCCACTAATTGGAAACAGAAGATAGATGCGGCTTTGCACAACGGATGTTTACGGTTCGATGGCGCTTTGAAAGGCTTTGGCGGCTGCCCGATGGCCGAAGATGAGTTGGTGGGAAATATGAATACAGAGTTGATGATTCCTTATTTTAAACAATCAGGCCTTCTTAAAAATATAAATGAAGAGGCTTTAGCCAAAGCCGGTGAAATGGCTTCTCAAATTTTTGTATAATGGAATTCTTTTTACCCTTTCAAATTCAATCGTTTCCCTTTTCGATTTCTTACCGGGATAAAATTTTATTTATCGGCTCCTGCTTTTCTGAAGAAATTGGAAATAAGATGGAAGAATTCAAGTTTGATGTTTTACAAAATCCAAATGGAATTTTATACGACCCTATAAGCATTTCTGATTCGCTGGATTCTTACATAGAAAATAAAATTTACAAAGAAGAAGATCTTTTTGAATTGAATGGTTTATGGCATAGCTGGAAACATCATTCTTCCTTTTCGGGAATTGGTAAGCAAGATGTTTTAAAGAAAATAAATCATTCGCAAAATACGGCGCATCAATATTTAAAAAAGGCAAAACTTCTCATTGTTACTTTTGGAACTTCCTATAATTATGAAATAAAAGGTAATCAACAAAACGTAGCAAATTGTCATAAAGCGCCTTCCACTTTTTTTAATAAAAAACTTTTATCTGTTGATGAAATAACTTCTCCTATTTTATTTGCGTTGGCAGCACTTGAATTATTTAATCCCGATTTAAAAATCATTTTTACTATAAGCCCTGTAAAGCATGTAAGAGATGGAGTGGTCGAAAATAACAGGAGTAAAGCACGATTGATAGAAGCGGTTCATTCCATTATTGAAGAAAAACAAAATGCTTTTTATTTCCCTTCTTACGAATTGGTAACAGATGTTTTGCGTGATTATCGCTTTTATAAAAATGACATGGTGCACCCAAACGAGGCTGCTATAAATTTTGTGTTTGAAAAATTTTGTGAATCAGTGTTGGATGTGGAAGCGACAAAAATTATGAAAGAAATAAAAAACATAATTAAGGCAGTAAATCACAAACCATTTTTTAAAGAAAGTGAAGAGCATAAAAAATTTATTGCAGCGCAATTAAAAAATATCAACAACATAGAAAGTGATTATTCGTTTATTGATTTTTCAAAAGAAAGAAAATATTTTCACGATCAGCTTTAGATACTCACTTCTTGCTACTGGCTTCTCACTACTTGCTTCTCACCACAATACAATATTGGTACAATGTTTGAAATGTGGAGCATGAACTAAAATATTAATGATGAAAAATTTTAAAAATTTACTTTTTGCTTTAGGAGTAATTTCTTTTTTAGGAATGGGATGTAATGCGACAAAATCACAAAAGGGAGCTGTGATAGGCGGTGCGGCTGGTGCTGTAGGTGGACACGTTATTGGTAAAGCTGCTGGAAATAAAACTTTGGGAACCATAATAGGCGCTGTTGTGGGTGGCACTGCAGGTGCCATTATTGGCAGGGATATGGACAAACAGGCCGAAGAAATTAAGAATGAAATCCCGGGTGCTAAAGTAGAAAGAGTAGAGGAGGGAATAAAAGTAGAATTTAATGAAAAGATTCTTTTTGAATTTTCAAAATCAGATTTAAGTACTGCCGCTAAAACCAATCTTGACAAACTGGTAGCAGTTTTGAACAAGTATCCCAATACAAATATTGAAGTGCAGGGGCATACAGACAGTAGGGGAACCGATGAATATAATATGGGATTAAGTCAAAGGCGTGCGAATACGGTTGCTGATTATTTAAAATCAAAAGGCATTACCAATAGCAGAATTACAACAAAAGGATTTGGCGAATCAGCACCGGGATATACTAATGATACGCCCGAAGGCATGGCTCAAAACAGAAGGGTTGAGTTTTTAATAACAGCTAATGAACAAATGAAAGCCGACGCTAAAAAAGAAGCCAGCGAATAATGTTGGAATAAACAAAGAGGTTGGTTTGTTTGAAATAAACGGAACGTTTTAATGGCGTTCCGTTTTTTGATGGGCCTTATCATATGTCTTTTTCTCCGAAGTTCTCTGGACGGAGTGGTCAAGAAATGTCTTTTATTACTTCATTAAATTGTATTCCATTCAATTTAAGTTCTTCTAAAACCGGCTCATATATTTCAGGTATCACAGGAATATGCAACCCGGTCAGTTTTATTTTGTTTTGTAAAATTAATTTTGCGGCTATGCCTAACGGTAGGCCTACTGTTTTTGCCATAGCAGTATGAATTTGATCTTCACCTTTCACTATAAGGCAACTGCGGATTTGTTTGTTTTTATCATCTGAAACATATTCCATTTCATGAAGCATTACGATCATGTCTTTGTCTTCCGCTTTCATCGCTAATTTTTTTTCTAAAAGATATTGAAGCAAAGATGCCGAGTGAGTAACTTCAAATGGAATGATTTCGGGATTACGCATTCCGAGATAATCAATTTGCTTCAGGAATTCA
Organism: Hanamia sp.; assembly: GCA_036566285.1. Lineage (GTDB taxonomy): Bacteria > Bacteroidota > Bacteroidia > Chitinophagales > Chitinophagaceae > Ginsengibacter. Next base: position 1,443 of record DATCWN010000118.1, on the reverse strand, counting down.
GGATTCAAAAATTGATCTTCATCCCATGAATTTTCATTTTCCCAAATAAAAACTTTCTTCTTTAACTGAAACCATCCGGCAAATGTTTTACAATCTTTAATCAGTTCATGATCGTTGTTATTTGTAAAATCCATGTTCACTATTTTATTCCATCCGGTACAAAAGGATGGATAGCGGAGAGTCGTTCTGATGAAAGTTTCAGCGCCATGGAGATCATAAGTATCAAGGTAGGACAATGAATCGCGGTTGGCATACCATGCTAACGGAAAGAGTCCGGGAATATCAATCCTATTCTTTCCATCTTTAAAAATATCAGGGTATGGAATTTCAATCGTTTTATTTTTTTCTAAATAGACAGCGCCGGCATTGCCGGCCGTTACTACGTTTGCGGGGTTCCAGGTAATTTTATAATGCCACGGGTTGTCATCGCTTTCCGGCGATACCAAACCTCCGCAATGTGATTTAAAAGAAACAATTTTTCCTTCCTCTCTTTTTATTTGATGAATCATTTTCATGGCGCTCATGTGATCTATTCCGGGATCAAGGCCCATTTCTCCAAGAAAAAACAATCCTTTTCGTTCCACATCACTTCTGAGTGCTTGAATCTTTTTATCAAGATAAGAAGCCGTCAAAAGATTTTTTGAAAATCGAACACAATCTGTTGCTACTAAAAAATGAAGTGCGGGCGGCAACATGGAAATGACTATATCTGCTTTTGATACAAGATCATGCCGTTCGGCTTCATCACTTACATCAATAGAAATGGCTTTTGCAGATTGATAATTATTGATTTTTGATTGTATCAAAGAGAGGTTGGTATCGCAAACTAAAAGTTGCCATTCATTTTCATCACTGCATTTTCCGAGGTAGTCAATCAAAGAGGTAGCTGATTTGCCGGCGCCAAAAAGAAGAATTGTTTTCATTACAGTATTTTTGAAAGATAATTATTCCGGGTAAAAATTCCTTCTGGAGGGCGAAAGGTATCAATTAAAAATTCAAAAAAAAATCCGCACAAAAAATATCCACATTACCTAATATTTATGGTGATAAAATTCTTCTTAATAATTCATTTTTATAAGGAAAACCCCTCTTTAAAAAGTATATTTGCCAATAGTAAAAAATTATGGAAACAATAGACGAAGAATTGCCTGAAAACGGCCAACCAAGAGGAAGAATTATCCCTGTAAACATTGAAGAACAAATGAAATCCGCTTACATTGATTATTCAATGAGCGTGATAGTAGGGCGTGCATTACCTGATGCGCGAGACGGATTAAAGCCGGTGCATCGCCGCATACTTTTCGGTATGCATGAGATGGGAAATACCTTCAACAAGCCTCATAAAAAATCAGCCCGTATCGTCGGTGATGTTATGGGTAAATTTCATCCGCATGGCGATTCGTCTATTTACGGAACGATCGTGCGTATGGCGCAGGACTGGAG
>DATCWN010000109.1:0-4170 GCA_036566285.1 Hanamia sp. | reverse complement strand
GTGAAATAGACAATAAACTTTATTTATCTTATTCAAGGCCTAAACAAATTGCATTGTGGATATTGAGTAATAATGCTTTACCATCATAATACTAAATGTTCACTTGCACGATACGGCATCAACTTAAAACCCTGATCTTTTAGCTGCTATTTCAAGGTCATACTTTGCCTGTAACCTTAGCCATAAATCCAGAGTGCCACCAAATACAGTAGCAATACGCAATGTCATTTCCGGGCTTACATCCGCCTGCCTTAATGGTAATCAAGATGAGTCATGCTCTTAAACCTGCGTACAATAATTTATTCCGAAAGTTTCAACTTTAATCTTTGAATTTTAATTTCGGATTCCGTTTGGTGTGGAATACAGAAAAAACAACTACTTCATTTTGCATGATTTCAAACACCACTACATAAGGAAAACGTTTTAATGCCGTTTGTCTAAAATTGCTTTTTATTTTTCCAAAGTATTCAGGATGTGATTGAAGTTTGTCGTAGTAGCTATCTAATTCTTTTAAAAATTCTTCACCTAATCCCGGCTTCTGTCCTTCATACCAAATGTAGGCTTCCTTTGTCATTAGGATGGCGCGAGGTTTTATTATAAGTGAATACATTTATAATTCTTTTTCACCCCTGATGATTTGTTTTGCATCTTCCCTGCTATAGGATTTGGTTTTACCTTTTAAATGCTCCTCTCTATCATGCTCAAGTATTTGGAAGTGTTCATCACTAAGTTCAAATTTCTTTACACCGCTAATATCATTTTCTATCAACTTGTAAAGCCCTTTGACTTTCTTATCATCTGCCTCAGCTATATAAGCTATTAATTTTTTTCGGATTGATGTTGTTGTCATAAATATCCTCCTTTCTACAAATTTACTTTTTAATCCGTTAGATAAGAACCGGTTTCTTTATCCTGGCATCCTCGTAATGTATTTCTCCATTTGTTTCACCTGGTCAACGATTTGGGGTGTGGTGGGTTTTAGTTTTTTTACTTTTCTAAAATATTCTTTAGCAGCACGAAATTCACGTTTATTGACCATGATAGAAGATAATTGTAAGTAAGCAGCCGCCTCATTTTCTTTATCAGGTAAGCCAGAACGGATGGCCTGGCGGATGTAATTTTCCGCTTCCCTGATATTCCCTTTTTGCATAGCCAGCATTCCCAATTGCAATTTATTGGCTCCCTCCGCTTCCTTCATAGGCATACCAAGACTCAGGCTTTTTTTCATGTTTATCTCGGCACTTTCATAATTCTGGTTTACCATATCCAGGTTGCCTTTCAGGGTAAAATAAACGGAGCGAACTGGCTTTATAAGCAGGCGTGGAAACCAGATAGAGTCAATTACCTTTTGAGCACCCACCATATCGCCGCTTTCCATGTAACCTTGTATCAGCCGCATGGGGCCAAAAAGAAAATGTCCTACAATAAGAATAACCGCAATCAAATATAAAATAAAAGAAGGCCAGAAACCAGCTTCTATATTTACAATAATAGCTGCCAACAAAAAAACTCCGCCCAGCAAAAGACGGTATTTTATAACCACATTCAGGAACTTCATAAACCACAATTTAGTAGCCCCGACAAGAATCGAACTTGTGTCTAAAGTTTAGGAAACTTCTATTCTATCCACTGAACTACGGGGCCAAAAACGATTGCAGATTTTTGATTTGCGATTGCAGATTCTTTTTTAAATCCAACTCTGCTTTACCCAAATCAAAATTCTAAAATCATCAATCTAAAATCCTCAAAGGCTGGCAAAATTAAAGGAATTTTTTTTAAGGAAAATAGATGTGAAATTTGCAGGCTAAATAAAAAGTATGGCCTTATTATTTGAGCCTCTCACTATTAGGGGAACCACTTTAAAAAACAGGATTGTAGTCTCGCCCATGTGTCAATATTCAAGCGTGGATGGATTTGCCAACGATTGGCATTTGGTGCATTTGGGCGCACGGGCCGTGGGTGGTGCAGGACTTGTATTTACAGAAGCTGCAGCAATTTCCCCGGAAGGTAGAATTTCACCCGATGACCTTGGGATATGGAATGAGAAACACATTTTTTTTCTTAAGCCAATTACCAATTTTATAAAAAAAAATGGCGCAGTTCCGGGAATACAATTAGCACATGCCGGCCGAAAAGCAAGTCATTCCTCACCCTGGAAAGGAAGTAAATATTTAAATAAAAATGAAGGCGGTTGGCAAACTCTGGCGCCCAGCCCGATGGCCTACAAAGAAGGGGAACCGTTGCCCAAAGAAATGAATTTAGATGAGATACGACAACTCATAAAAGATTTCGCTGATGCGGCCAGAAGAGCCGAGGAAGCGGGTTTTGAAGTAATAGAATTACATGCGGCTCATGGATATTTACTTAATGAATTTATGTCGACAGTTAGCAATCATCGCGATGATGAATACGGCGGCTCTTTTGAAAACAGGATAAAATTATTGTTGGAAATAATAAAAGAAATTAGAATCGTTATAAGAAAAGAGATGGCACTTTTTGTGCGCATTTCAGCAACTGATTGGGTGCCGGGCGGCTGGGATGAAAATGATTCTGTGGCATTAGCGAAAATCTTAAAGGAACATGGAGTAGACGTAATTGATTGCTCTTCGGGTGGAAATTCTCACGAACAGAAAATACCAGTGGCCCCATTGTACCAGGTTCCCTTTTCGGAAAAAATAAAAAAAGAGGTGGGAATTTTGACAAGCGCTGTGGGCCTGATTACTACTGCGCAGCAGGCGGAAAAAATTCTTGCTGAAGAAAAAGCGGATTTAATAATTATGGCGCGACAGTTACTGCGTGAGCCTCATTTCCCTTTACATGCTGCAAGGGAATTGAATGTGGATTTGCAATGGCCATTGCAATATGACAGGGCTAAAAAATATTAAAAAACCTCTTCGTGATCTTCATGAAGAGGTTTTTTAAAATTAAATTATAAGGTTAATTATTTTACCCTACCATCTTTTTTGTCTTTGTTGCGGCCAATAATATAACCACCCGCGGCACCTGCGGCTGCACCAATAATAGCACCGGTACCTTTCTTTTTAGAAATAATAGCACCACCAACCGCGCCTACTGCACCACCAATTACGGCTCCCTGCGCTGCTTTGCTCCATCCTTTCTTCTCAGTTCCTTGTGTGGTTGTGGATCCAGTATTGGAAACAGTTCCCGAATTGGAAGTACTATTTCCCGTTGATACGGTTCCGGAACTTTCGCGGCGATGAGTAGAACTTTTGGGAGTTGTTTTATCATTGTTCTTATTGGGGATCGCTTCAGGCTTTGTTACTACTGTACTCGTATCCGATAAAATGTTATTGCGGTAAGCGGTAGAGTCTGTCAACAATTGAATATCCCTGGTTTCTGTTTTATCATTGTTTTTGCAGGAAGCAAATACAATCAGAATCCCCAGAATTGTAAAAACATTTTTTATCCAGTTTAAACTTGTCATTATTTTTTAAGTTTGGTTAGTTATTAAACCCTAAGAGAAAATGATGCCAGTATTTCTTTCTATAAAATATTGGCTTATATTATTTTGTTAAGATCATTAACAAATCCTTTTCGCGGCAAAGATATGAGATGAAAAAAACCCTTCTCAAAATAATTAAAAAGAGCTTTCTTCAGATTGCTATCAAGTAATTCTTCCACAATATTCAATCTCACTATTGACCATTCACCTTTGATGATTGACCATTCACTAGTTATTGGATGTCAAATTGATTATCCTTTTTATCCATGCCTTTACCGATAATGTAACCGCCGGCAGCACCCACTACTCCTCCAATCACTGCACCGAGGCCTTTTTTCTTACTCAAAATTGCCCCACCTACTGCGCCGGCTGCTCCACCAATTACAGCTCCCTGAGTTGCTTTATTCCAGCCTTTCTTTTTTTCTGGTTGTGGAATAGTAGTAGCAGTTCCCGTTTTTGAATTATCTCCGGAGCCAACAGTTCCGGAATTTTCTGTGCCACCAGAATTGGTAACAATTGGTGGAGTGGCTACAGTAGGAGTTGTTGTAACGGTAGAATTATCCTGTGTATAAACAGGAGATTTCTTAGCAGCAACTTTTGCCGGCCGCCTTGTTTTTACGATAGCTTTTGGTGATTTCGTAATCTTTGGAGAAACCGGTTCAGCTTCCACCGTCACAGCGGTATCCGAATAAATATTGCTGTTGGTA
>DATCWN010000286.1:0-8893 GCA_036566285.1 Hanamia sp. | reverse complement strand
ATAAGTAAAGTCATTGGATATAATTTCCGGGCCACGACCTGCACCCGCACTATCTGAAGGATCTATTTTAAACAACAGCACTTTCGGGCCGGGTTCTGTTTTAGACGTAACACCGGATTGCCATTTAAAAGCAGATTTATTGCCGGTAGAGCCATACCTGAAGTTTTCTAAAACGGAATCGCTGAAATTTTCAATAAAAGAAGGAGATAGCTTTCCGTTTTGGGCATAGATAGTAAGGCTGATAAAAAATGAAATGAGAAAGAGTATTGGTTTCATGAAAATGATGAATGATTTCCTTTACACGAATGTAGTCTTTTTGATATGTAAATCTGAAAAATTTGTGTATTTCCCAATCCCTGTGCCTGTTTCCGTAATTCAATTTCCCCGGTTCGAGTCCGCACGAACTGAAATCTCTGTATATAAAATCTCTTATTAACTTTATAGCATATTAAATTCTGAGAACGGAGAATATTTTTATTATTAGTTATGTAAAAAATAATGAACCAGGACAATCAGCCAATATATACTTTAGGACAACTGATTTCCTATTTCCTTAAATTGGGTTCAGCGGGTTTCGGTGGACCTGTTGCTTTGGTGGGTTATATGCACAGAGATTTAGTTGAACAACGCAAGTGGATTTCCGAAGAAGAATACAAAGAAGGTTTGGCACTTGCACAACTTGCACCCGGACCACTGGCAGCACAATTAGGAATTTATTTGGGCTTCGTTCATTACAGAGTTATTGGTGCCACACTTTGCGGGTTCGCTTTCGTTATTCCTTCTTTTGTAATGGTTGTGCTGATTGGAATTGCTTACAAACTTTTTGGTGGGCTGCCCTGGATGCAAGCAGTTTTTTATGGAGTGGGTGCAGCCGTTATCGGAATCATTGCAATAAGCAGTTACAAACTCACAACAAAATCTGTAAGCAAAATAAATTTTGCAACGATAAAGGAAAAATGGTTGTTGTGGCTTTTCTATTTGACAGCAGCAATACTAACTGCAATCACACAATCTGAAAATGTTTTATTGTTTGTTGCAGCAGGGCTTATTTACATGCTTATTAAAGCACCGCCAAAGTGGTTGAAGAAATCTTTAACAGCAAACTCAATTTTACTAACAGGAATTGGCTTTTGGCAATTTGAGTGGGGAACACTTGGACAAATTGCTTTATTCTTTGCCAAAGCAGGTGCATTTGTTTTCGGTAGTGGACTTGCAATCGTACCTTTTTTACATGCAGGTGTTGTAACAGAAAATCATTGGTTGACAGAACAACAATTTGTAGATGCTGTTGCCGTAGCAATGATAACACCCGGGCCCGTCGTTATCACGGTTGGTTTTATTGGTTATTTGGTAGCAGGTTTTCCGGGTGCATTAGTTGCTGCATTAGCAACATTTTTACCTTGCTATTTATTTACAGTTATTCCGGCGCCTTACTTTCAAAAGATTGCAAAGAACACAAGCATCAAAGCGTTTGTTGATGGAATCACTGCAGCAGTTATAGGAGCATTAGCCGGAGCAGTTGTTATCATTGGTATTCGTAGCATCACGGACATTCCAACTGCATTGATTGCTTTAGCAAGCATCTTCGCTTTAATTTATTTCAGGAAAATAAAAGAACCGTATATCATACTTGTTGCAGCAGTAATTGGACTAATTTTAAAAACATTCTTATAAATAATGAAACAGCCGAAGTTCTTTTTCACAGCAACTATTTTTGTTTGTTTCTTATTCAATGGATGCAATGCACAACCACAAAACAATTCTTTAAAATTGGTTGCATCCATCCCCTTACCAGATGTAACCGGAAGAATTGACCATTTAAGTTTTGACCGTATGCAGCAAATTGTTTTCGTTGCAGCATTAGGAAACAACACGGTTGAAGTTGTTGATTTGAAAAATAAAAAAGTCATTCATACGATAAAAGATTTACACGAACCGCAAGGAGTAGTTTTTATTCCAGAAAACAATTCCATTTTTGTTGCAAACGGTGATAATGGTGAGTGCGATGTTTTCAATGCAGAAACTTTTAAAAAAATTGCTACAATAAAATTATCGGGCGATGCGGACAATATTCGTTATGATGCAATTGATAACAAAATTTATGTAGGTTATGGTAATGGAGGCATTGCAATTATTGATGCAACCACATTCAGGTTGGTAACAGAAATAAAATTATCAGGGCATCCCGAATCTTTTCAAATTGACAAGACAGCAAAAAAGATTTTTGTAAATGTTCCCGATGAAGAGCAAATTGAAATTATTGATTTGAATAAAAATGTTGTTACAGACAAATGGAAAATGATCCCGATAGCTATCGGGACAAAATCAAATTTTCCAATGGCTTTGGATGAAACAAACCACCGCTTGTTTATTGGTTGCAGACACCCTGCAAAACTTTTAATTATTGACACACAAACAGGAAAAACAATTTCCTCTTTTTCTATTGACAGCGATACAGACGATATTTTTTACAACTCAACAACTAAAGAAATTTATGTGAGCTGTGGCGGTGGCTACATTGATGTTTTTAAACAAACAGATGCAAAAACATATACAGCAAATGGGAAAATTCCTACACGATCAGGAGCAAGAACTTCTCTTTTCATTCCTGCGCTCAATCAATTAATCGTAGCCTCGCCATCGGGTTTTAACAAAGATGCTTTCTTATTAATTTACAGTATAAAATAAAACGACATGAAAAAAATATTCCTTTCTGTTTTAGCTGCTTTAGCTTCTATGTACAGTTTTGCACAAATAGATAGCACAGCACTCAATAATGTGTTTGGTAAAAAGGGGGCAGTTCAGGGAAACGTTTATAAGATCAGTTATCCACGTTCTGATTTAAAAGTAAAGGTCAGGGACTTCCAGGTTGCGCCCGGGCTTGCACTTGGTTCATGGGTGGGTATTTTAAAAATGGGAAATGAATCCATGATGATGGGTGACCTTGTTCTCCTTGATTCTGAGGTTCCAAAAGTTATTACAAAGTTGGTAGAAGAAAATCTTGATATTACTGCTATACATAATCACCTTATTAATGAAACGCCAAACATAAAATATATTCATTTTCATGGAAGTGGTGATGCAGTGCAACTTGCAGAAAAAATAAAATCAGTTCTTGCGGTAACAGCAACGCCACTTACTGCGCCTGCGGCACAAACTCAACCTAAAAATATTGACTGGAGTAAAGTGACAGCCATACTTGGCACTACAGGAAAACAAAACGGAATGTTATTACAATATAGTTTTCCCCGTAATGAAAAGCTTACAGAAAACGGAATGGAAATGCCGCCAGCAATGGGTATGGCAACCGCAATTAATTTTCAAATGGATGGTAGCCAAGCCGCAATAACGGGTGATTTCGTTTTGCTGGCTGATGAAGTAAATCCTGTTATAAAAGCACTGACAGAAAATGGAATTACTCCAACTGCAATACACAGTCACATGTTGCATGATGAACCTCGTTTGTTCATGATGCACTTTTGGGCAGTTGACAATCCCGAAAAATTAGCGAAAGGTTTAAAAGCAGCACTTAATAAAACCAATTCCAAAAAATAACTATCTCCCAAACCAAGAAGGTCTTTTGCAGATTCTCCATCTAAATCAAAGCGTTGAAAAAGACATTCCTGGTTTGGGGAACTTTGCCAGGGCAGGTCACTTTTAATTTTGAAGTTACTAAGGATAGCAGGAGGAAATAGCAGTCTATCTACTGTAAGCATGTAATAATTCAGGCGATTTAATCTCTACCTGGGTAATGAAGTAATTCTCACCAATTTCTTTTTCATCAAAAATTCCGGCATTGATGTGAAACAGTAATCCTTTGGGTACAGGTATATCGTTGCCTTTATCCAGATCGTATTCTAAGGACAACTCAATAGCTTCTTTCATATTCGTTAATGTTTCTTCGATTGTATCGCCCACGGTGATACATCCGGAAATATCGGGAGAAAATGCAGAATAGTTGCTATCAGCTTTTTCTATGACTACCAAATATTTTTTCATGATACCAAATTTACAGATTTTTCGGTTTTATTTTAATCCGGCTTGTTTTAAAATATTATTCTCAGTTCCTTTTTTAATGTCAGCATTTTTACCATGATCGGGCACTACTACATGACCCGGCTTTGTTGGATGAATATATACTTTGTGGCTTCCTTTTTGTCGGTCAAACCGCCATCCGTCTTTTTCTATCATTCTTACAATTTCTTTTACTTTCATTACTTGTTTTTTGAAAGACAAACAATGTGAGAATCCTCTATCAAAGCAAGAAGGTCTTTTGCAGACTCTCATTTAAATCAAAACTCTGAAAAAAACCTTCTTGGTTTTGGTAACTTTGCAAGGGCAGGGTAATACATTTCAAACCACTTCCCCTACATAAATCACCGAACTGCATTTCTCAATATTCATCAACGCTTTCAGGTTGGAAATAGCGCCAACCATCAATGCCTTTACAGGATTGGATTTGCCGGTTTTATATTGCTCGCTCAACATGCTTACATACACACTATCGTACCACATGGGTTTCATGGCTTTTACTTTCAAACCATGTGCGGCAAATAATTTTTTCATAGAAGCCGGGGAGAAGTGATACAGGTGTCGCGGCACATCATAAGCGGCCCAGTATTCTTTATAATGTTGCGCATCATAAGAGGTGTAATTGGGTACCGCAATAAAAAGCTTACCGCCGGGGCGTAATAACTTTTGTAACTGATCCATGTATCCGTGCAAATCATGCACGTGTTCCAGCACATGCCATAAGGTAATGGCATCAAAGCTTTGTGCGGGAAGGGTATAAAATGTTTCTGCTAAGTCGGGTTGTATTCCATGCAATTCCCATGCTTTTTTTCTTGCTGTTTCATCAGGTTCCAAACCCGTAATAGTCCAATTGGCATTTTTCATGGTGTGTAAAAATGCGCCCGTGCCGCATCCCACATCCAGGATGTTTCCTGTTTTATGCAGGGTAGCGCTTTCCACTAAATTTCTTTTTTGTACCAAAGTGCGTTTGCGTACTTTATGATAGAGATTGTTGATAAAGCCTTTAGAGGTGTCGCTGTGCGAAATATAATTTTCCGATTGATAATATTTCCCTATTTCTTCTTTACGGGGAATGTTTTGGGTAAAACGCAACGTGCAGTTTTTACATTCCCATATTTCAAAGGATTCGTTAGAAACGGTATGGTCTTTTGCAGAAAGGATCAGGGAAATATTTTTATCGCCGCAGGCAGGACAGAGTTTATGTACGATCATTTTTCAAATATAGTATCAAAGAAAAAATTACACAGTTACGTTATCGTAAAAGGTAAGTTGCAGTAGGTTGTTGAACCGGAAACGTATTTTGATTTCCTGTAGCGACAGAACCTGGTGAGCTATTATAGAAATGTAAAAAAATAACCAATAAAGCGATGACCAGTAAAATGAGGGCAATGATATTCCATGATGAGTTTTTTGTTTCTACTTCTTCGTGCAGGAGCAGGTTCATCGCGGAGGAAGTGGTTTCCTTATCTCCTACCAGCATGGCATGTTCTGCGTCTTTATGAATCACTCTTTCAGCAATCACCGGTTCAAAAAAAGTAAGATGTTGTAGTCTTGTAAAGAACACTTTGCCATCGGCATCTTTCTGAATGCTTCCTATGGAATCAAAAGATATTTCTTCCCCGGAGGCTATCTTTTCTTTGGTGTCTTTGCACCAGGTTTTAATTTCTTCTTTTGATGCTGTTGGATCGATATTTTTTTTATGGGCGATGTAGGTAATAAGGTCATCAGAAATTTTATCGGTTCTTTCTGAAAAGATAATTTCATCTGCAGGCGGAAATATTTTCTTGTTCGCCACGTCAACACTTGCGGGTTTGGTTATTATTTTGAAGCTCCCGATACCGGGAAGGTTGCATTCTTTTGCCTGTATTAAATAAGAAGTGATAAGGTCGAGCATAATCAAAGCAAATCTAAATTTTATTCAGATAAAATGAGTTAATAAATTGGACCGATGTTTTTGGCTGAAACTACCTGGCTTCAGATATGTCTCTTGACCTTAGTGGGGAAATTTCTGATTCAACTTATCCAACCTCATTACCTTATTTGACTGTAGTTTAATAAGAATTAAATAAGTAGGATAAATTATTACATTCTGTTTTCTATTTTTAATAAAATAATAAGGTCGTTTGAATCCAATGAAAATTGCTTCTCTACTAAGGTTAAATTCAAAGTCCCTACAATAGCTTTTGAAACGAGTTACATAGAAGGTGAGCCTGGCTTCAAATAGGTCTCGTGACCTTAGTAGGAAATTTCTGATTCAACTTATCCAACCTTATTACCTTATTTTGATTGCTGTTCCTAAACTTTTGGAAAGTTGGAAAAATTAAAAACGAAAAATAATTCCTCCAATCACCTGGAATCCATACACAGGGTAATTATTCCAGCGTTCGTATTTGCTGTTGAGCACATTATTAAAATCGAGCCATGCGCTGAATTGTTTGTTTATCTTAAACTCGGCGCCAGCGCTCAGGTCAGTACCGCCTTTCATACTTTTTACAGAATTGTCTGGCAATAAAGCTTTGGCTCCTGAAAATGCAGAGAGGTCTCCTTTAATAATAACCTGTTCAAATGCATTCCATCTGAAAGATCCGTTTAATTTTAAAGGATACAATCCCCATGCTTTGGTATTGTCCTTCAGGCCGGTGTAAGTGTTCAGATCCAGTCCGGCAGTAAGGGTAAATTTATCCTGGCTTATAAAATTCATATCGCCATGAATCTGCAGATTTTTAAGGCTGCTTTCGTTGCTTACCACAAAACTTTTTCCATCAAAATTATCATTGATGAAAAGGGGCATGTCTTTATAAGAAATGAATGCCGCTTTTGCATTAAAGTTGAAATGCTTGCCCACCGTAGCTTTGATGCCACCGTAGTATTGGGTCTCTTTGGTGTTATTTAAGAAAACAGGATCCTGTATATAAGGATTCTCCCCGGTTAAAGTTCGAAAGCTATTAGTGATAAACCGGCCTACCCATCCCGCCTGGATCATGAAAACATTTTGTTGCAGTTGCGCCTCAGCATATAAGTTGGGCAGAACAGACAAGGTATTGTTGTTCCAGGAAGGAGTAATGCCTCCATGAAAATTAAAGCGATCGCTGTAATAAATAAACTCAGGAGCCAGTTGAAATAAATTGTTGGTGAGTCTTAAGGAAGTGCTTTTTATCTGGTAAGAACTAAAATTTCCGAGAGCGGTAACTTTTATTGAAACAGATTCTCCAAACTTTTTCTCAACAGGCAAGTTTAGTATCAGCGTGTTTTCATCTGCAAAATTTTCTCTTGAAAAAGCATGTAGTTCCACATGGGGATTGTAATTAATACCCAAATCATTTACGGCTATATTTCTGAATCCAATGGCTGCCGAAAAATCCTGGTAGCTCCTCCTGATGGCCTCTTTTTCGTAAGTATGTATAGTATGGTCGTACCCATATTGATAATATTCGTGCTGCGCAAATCCAACGCCCGCGTAGGTTTCATTCTTTGCTGAAAAAATACTGCCCATTCCCTTTACATTGATCTCACTGAAATCCTGGTTTTTAATTTTTCCCCGTGAAGAAATATAATCACCATAGATATTCAATAAACTCTTTTTGCCATCGCCAAAACTTAATGCACCGGATACATAAGGAGTGGTAAGATTGCCAAACCCTAATTTCACATGATTTCTGTTGCCCAACTGAAGCGTAGTGTCGGCCTGCAAGGCAAGTGGTTTCAAAGAAACAGGTTGGTAAGCAAAAAATAAGTTTTGTGCCGGAATGCTATAAGCCAACCGTGGCCTGCTGGTATCCGCAGTAATCGGCGAAGCGTACAAATTTATTTTTACGGTATTGCGCAAAGACGGCTTGTAGGAAGAAGTAATTTCAATCGTTTGCCTCCGGGTGGTATCTCTTTGCGCATAAGTTGGTGCGCATAGAAAACAAAAGAGCGATAAAAAAATAATTACTTTATGGGAGGATTGTATCATCATCAATTTTTTAGATAGGACATGCATTTGCAAAAAATATTTTTATTTATTGTCGGTAGGAGTTGATTCCACCTTTGAATTGACTTGCTCTTCGCTGGTGGCCTGGCTTAATTTCTCCTGGGCTTCTTTCTTCAATTCAGGAATGGTGGAATTATCCGCTACACTTTTAAAGGTGGCTTTGGCATTGAAATAATCTTTTTGTTTTAAATAAATATCGCCCAGCAAGATGTACGATTTGGCTACCCAGTAATCAACACCCGCTACTTTAATTACTTCAAGCGCAGACTTTTCCGCAGTGGAAAGTTGGTTGAGGGTAAAATAGCAATTGGCAATTTCATACCGCGCTTCTGCACCCCATGCAGATTTATTAATGGCCGTCACCTGCTTAAATGCTGCAATGGCTTCGTCACACTGATTATTTAATTGTAAAGATTTTCCGAGTACCAGGTTGGCAATCGCTTTATCATCGGTGCTGATTCCTTTTTTGGTAAGCAATTCTTTTGCGGTATTGTTGGCTTCCGTAAAATCTTTGGTTTGATAATAACTTCTTGTAAGCCCGCGCAAGGCTTCCAGTTGATTTTCGGGTGTGGTGGCCAGCTCACGTAATTTGGTAAAATAGGTTTTTGAATTGGCGTAATCCTGCAATTCAAAATAATAAATACGTGCCGCAGAAAATGCTGATCTTTCTGCGAACGGGCTGCTGCCCTGGTTTACAATGACTTCATAACCTTTCAAAGCATTAGGCCAGTCTTTACTTTTAGCATAACATTCGCTCCTGTAAAAATTGGCATCTAATGCATAAGCGCCTTGTGCATATTTGGAAAGATAATTGTCGAATGCAGCAATAGCGCCTGCACAATCATTGTTGGAATATTTAAGTTCTGCCGCCGCATAGGTCAATGAATC
>DATCWN010000552.1:0-9834 GCA_036566285.1 Hanamia sp. | reverse complement strand
GAAAACTGTGCTAATTGCGAAATAGAAAATGAATTCATAGTGTTTAAGTATTTTCAAAGATATTTAAACATCTTAATTTCCCAAAAAAATTAATGATAATCCTGCATAAGTATAACTTATATAGTGTTTCAATGAATAAAGAACAACATCAAAGGCAATAAAAATCCTTTTATGTTTAAATTCAAACATTAATGTTTAAACGTTATCTTTTAAACCTTCTACTTTGATCCACACATAAAAAAGGAGATGGGCAATAAGTTCCGCATTCTGGTTTCATTTATCAGCCATGAAATCCAAACTGGAAAGTTTTAAGTCTCTTTTCCCGTCCTGATCAGCTACAGGGGGCGCAATGTATAGGCCTCATCAATGATGGTGTGGGCTTCAGCGAGCATGAAGATCAATCAGAAGGATATGCCTCAGCCATTATGGCGATTATTTGGAGCAACTTACCTATTTGCTGTTTTTAAAAATGGCAGATGAATATACCAGGCCACCAGATAATAGAAAGAGGCCCATTCCAACGAAGGTTTTACCAGAAAATAACCGGCATTTATCCGCAAATTGCTTTTTCTAAAGGAAGAATAACCATTAATTCACACCCTTTGCCCTTTGAGGAATTCAAATGCAGTTGCCCGGAAAATAATTCGGCCCTCCGTTTCATGTTGGCTATCCCAATCCCATAAATTGCTTCATTTACATCAAACCCTACTCCATTATCTGCAATCCTTGTGTGCAGTTTATCGCTATCAATAAAAACGCTTACTTCAATATTTGTACAGTGTGCATGTTCAATAATATTTCTTAATTGCTCCTGCAATATCCGGTAAAGATTTAATTGAACATCCTGGTTTATTGTAATCCCCCGCGAGCTTTTATCAAAATTGATAGAGACGTCATACATATCATCCATGTTGAAGGTCTTCAATAAACTTTTAAAGGCAGCGTCCAGTTGGGTATTATCGAAAAAAGCGGGAGCCAATCTGTGTGAAAGATTTCGTATTTCTTTTGTGGCCAGCAGAATCGCTTCGCTGCTCCGGTTGTAAGATTCAATTGCAGAAGGCGCTAAAGAAGGTTTGATCATACCAAGGCTCATTTTTGCTGCAGCCAGAATCTGGCAAACATTATCGTGCAGCTCGCCCCCTATTTCGTAGCGCTCATCTTCCTGCGTTTTAATAATGGCTTTGGTAATTTTATTTTCAATTTGATTACGTTCCGTAACGTCAAGAGAAATGCTTAAAATGCATTGCCTGTCATTGATAAGAATCGGTGTGGTGTAAACTTCTGTTTCGATCTTTTCGCCACATTTCTTCAGGTGACAGAAGTGATATTTTCGGGCCTTATCCTGAGCAAGGCTAAGAGTTTCTTTCTTCACTGTTTGACAATCTCCGGATTCCTTTACAATATCCTGTGTTTGTCTGATTTCTAATATAGACATATTCAGAAATTCAGATTCAGTATATCCGTAATGCGCGCATGCAGCTTTATTTACCGACATAAATTGATGGGTTTCCGGGTCAACTACCCACATAGGAATAGGTGCAAGTTGAAAAAAGTTGCGGAATTTTAATTCCGAGGCAATTAACGATTCCTCCAGCTTCTTTTTTTCGGTAACGTCATTAAAAAAACCCATAGAACCTTGAAAAATTCCATGGGTGTATTCTAAAAAAATAGTGCCTTCGAGGTAAATCTTTTTACCGCTTTTGCTTTTAAAAACCCTTTGAACATTGGTTAAAAGATTTTGTTTTGAAGCTTCATGGGCCAACTCTATTGTTCCTTCATACAAAAGATCAGCGAGGGTAAGCATAGAGAGTTCCTCATCATTATATTCAAACCTTTTTTTAAAAGAATCATTGGCAAAAACAAATCTCCCGCCGGCATCACATTTTTCAATGATGTCATTGGTCTGTTCGGTTAACGTCCGGTATTTTCTTTCACTTTCTTTCAATGCAAGATTCGTTCTTCGTCCCTTCTTCCCCATTATGATGAGATGAAACCCTAAAGAAATTAAGAGGATAATTAACCCGATGCTTATCCAGATATTTGTGTTGTTGATGTGAATGATTTTAAGACCTGTGTCTTTAATCAATTTTTGATCGTGGGTATTACTCACTTGTAAAAGCTGCGAATTGATTTGCTGAAATTCTTTATAAATAGGAGAGAGCTCCTCTTCATAATTCTTTTTTAGGTCATCGTATTTCCCATCTTTAATTTGCTGAAAAAAGTTATCCAGGTACCGCTTTTTTGTTGATGTAACCGCTTTTAATTGATTGAATAACTGCTGTTCCTTACTGCCTGATATCAGCCTCTCTGATACTTCGAATAAACTATCATCACTTTTAAATTGTAAAATGATTTTTTTTAAATCCCCGCTGTTGATAGCTTCCGGATGAGATAGCTTTAAAAGAGCCATCTCCTGCATGATATTGGCTTTGTACAAATCAGTAAATACCGATTGTCTTTCATTGGCTCCGGGAATTATCTCAACAAGAGCAGCGCTTGCCTTTCTTTGGTTCCAGAATTGCTGGTTTCGTGAAATGACTAATAAAATAAAAAGAGCACTATAGCTTAATGTAACTATCCATGCAGTAGTTATACCTGGTAAACATTTTTTCATTTTCCCAAAAGATATTAGAATGGAACAAAACTAATTTAATTTACCAAATAAGATATATTTAGTGCGTTATGCCGAATTTGGAAGGGCAAAGCAGGCAAGCTATCCCAATGTCCCAACATTGTCCCACTGCTGGCGTTGTGGCAACCGCCATTACAGTCATCGCAAAACACCAATCCCCCATCAACCAGGATAAAATCTCTATAACGCAGGCTGAGCAACTAAAAACCGGAATATATTGAGAGCGGAATGTCGCAACGTTTCCCAATGTACCAATATGTCCCACTGCTGGCGTTGTGGCAATCCATTCAATGAGGGCAAAATGGGGGACGCTGTCCCCCGAATGGTAGGAATGAATACGATAGATTAACAGGATTATCTAATCCTTAAATCCTTGAATCCGGAAAATCATGATTCAGACAAAAAAACGGAATCATACCTGCAAACCTAAAAACTTTAAGTAAATTCCGTCCTTCAATTTGATTACTATGATTAAAAGAGTTTTTGTAATTCCCACAGTGTTTTTTTTCATCCTATTAGTGAATGCCTGTTCCTCATCCAGGTCAGTTACACATGTGGCGGAGAAACCTGCTTCCTTTAAAGCGGCACGCGAATTTCGGGCGGCATGGGTGGCCACGGTAGCCAATATCAACTGGCCGAGTAAGCCCGGCCTTTCAACTGCAGAGCAGCAAAAGGAAGCCATAGAATTATTGGATTTTTTAAAAACACACAATTACAATGCAGTTATTTTACAGGTGCGGCCACAGGCAGATGCCTTGTATGAAAGCTCATTGGAACCGTGGTCTTATTTTCTTACAGGAACGCAGGGCAAAGCGCCTTCTCCCTATTATGATCCCTTGTCTTTTTGGGTAGATGCGGCACATGACCGCGGGTTGGAATTGCACGTATGGCTCAATCCGTATCGTGCTCATCATATATCCGGTGGCCCGGTTTCCGATAGTTCCGTCGTGAAAAAAAAGCCCGGGCTGATGGTGCATTTAAAAGAAGGATATTGGTGGTTTGACCCTTCTCTGAAAGAAACACAGGATCATGGGGTAAACGTAGTAATGGATATCGTAAAGCGGTATGATATTGACGGGGTTCATTTTGACGATTATTTTTATCCTTATCCTTCCTACAATGAAGGTGCAGATTTTCCTGACAGTGCCAGTAGGAAGAAATATTTGGCAAGCGGTGGCACGTTGTCACTGGGGGATTGGCGCAGGGAAAGTGTCAACACCTTCATTCACCGGTTATACCAGGAAATAAAAAAAGAAAAGAAGCACGTAAAATTTGGCCTTAGCCCTTTTGGAATGTGGCGCCCCGGTTATCCTGAATCTATAGAAGGATTTGATCAGTACGATCAGTTGTATGCTGATGCCAAACTATGGCTCAATAAAGGTTGGATAGATTATTTTTCTCCGCAATTATATTGGCCCATCGGCCGGTCGAAGCAAAGTTTTCCGGTATTATTAGGATGGTGGTCAGGAGAAAATACATTCCAACGGCATCTATGGCCCGGCATCAACGTAGGCAGTGATTCTTCCGCCAGGACAATTACGGAAACACTCAACCAGATCATGATTACCCGCGGAATGCTGCCCAACAGCAGCGGCGTCATCCATTGGAGCCTTTCATCAGTAACCCGAAATCCCAACATGGCTAAAATGCTCATTGAAAGCCCTTATGCTGCCCAGGCATTAGTGCCTGCTTCTCCGTGGCTCGATAATCATGTGCCGGACGCACCATCCGTTACCGCGGATCAAAATGGTGACTCCGTAACCATACGCTGGAGCCATAAAAATGAGAAAGAGGTGTTTCGATGGGTGGTATATTATCAATATGGAGCCTCTCGTGGTTACCGCATTATGAACCGGGGAGATAGATCATTGCAATTGGCGCCTCACAATGGAAAGAGCAAACTCACTTCCATTGCTGTAACAGCAATCAGCCGGACATCCAATGAAAGCAACCGCACCGAAATTCACCCGAATGTGCTGGCAATTATTCCCCGCAAAGGATGGAACGCCAGTGAGGCAAAGCCTTATAAAGCACAGGTGCCGGTACAGATAACCGTTCATCATGAAGGCGGAAAAGTGTTGCTTGAAACAGGCGATGCGGCGCAAAGACTCAAAAATATCCAGACCTGGGGCATGGGAAAAGACCGGAACTGGACGGATGTCCCTTATCATTTTTTAATAGCCCCCGACGGAACCGTATATGAAGGAAGAAATCCGCTAACCGCGGGTGAAACTGCCACGGAATATGACCCTTCAGGGCATTTGCTCATTAGCTTTTTGGGAAATTATGAGGAGCAAACGCTGAATGAAAACCTGTTGGATGTATTAACCAGGTTGATTGCGAAGTTGTGTATTCAATACAATATATCTCCGGATACCATTGCCTCACACCGCGACCATAGCGCCATGACCACCTGCCCGGGAAAAAATATTTATCCCTATTTTGAAAATGGTTACATAAAGAAGAGGGTGAAGGAATTGTTGGCTGTAAAAAGCAATTGAAACGCCAAAACGGCAAAAAATCAAAATATTTTTTGTATTCCTTCCAATACATACCTTGCTAAGAAAATCATTTCATTTAATGAAACAACTCACTATTGATGACCTGAAAATCGTAAGGGAATTTCAGCATGTCCCGGATGAACAATTACAATGGCTGATCAGCCAGGGCGAAACAGTAGAAATAGAACAGGGCGGCTTGCTATTTAATGCGGGCGAGCCGGTAATTACGGCCTACATTGTATTAGACGGCAAGATGAGAGTTTCTTCTATACAATCCGGCAAGCAGAAGGAATTACGAATTCTTGATCCGGGTCAGGTAACCGGCTACCTGCCTTATTCGCGGGCTACCATTACACCGGCATTTTGCGAAGCGTTGAAAAAATCATGGGTATTCAAATGCTCAAAAGAAAAATTGAAAGAAGGCTTTGCAGACCACTACGAATTAATAGAAGCCATGGTGCACATGATGCTAAGCCGCGTACGTGAATTCACATCAATACAACAACAGAATGAAAAGATGTTTGCGTTGGGAAAGCTTTCTGCCGGCCTTGCACACGAACTCAATAATCCTGCGGCTGCTATATCCCGCGCTGCTGCTTTGTTACAAAACCAGGTGAGTCAATTGCCTGATCTGTTTAAAGAAATTGCCAATTTAAATATCCCATCTGAAAAAGTTGAAAAGATCGGCAACCTTATAGTTGAAAAAATAAATTCAGAACCTCCTGTGTTAACGATGATGCAGAAATCAACTGTTGAGGATGATATTAATGATTGGCTTTATGATAACAATCTTAAAGACCTCGATCCTGAAGGATTGGTGGAGCGTGGATTTAATATCGGTGAGTTGAATGTATTTAAAGAATGCTCCACACCCGGGCACCTTCCGGTTCTGCTCGAATGGGTAAGCAATTATTTAGTTACTAATAAAATGGCTGAAGATATACGCACTTCTTCAGAACGTATTTCAGCGCTGGTGGGCGCTGTTAAGAATTTTACTTTCATGGATAAAGATGCTAACCGGCAATTGACCGACATTCACTCCGGGATCCGGAACACCTTAACAATGCTGAACTATAAATTACGCAAGGGTAACATTAATGTTATTGAAAATTATGACGATAGTATTCCGAAGATCAATGTCTTTCCGGGAGAACTCAACCAGGTATGGACCAACATTATTGATAACGCGATTGATGCGATGGAAGTAAATGGCAAGGGCGTTCTTACCATCACAACGGCGCATGATGCACGGTTCGTGAAAATAATTATTAAAGATGATGGCCCCGGCATTCCGGAAGACATCAAACAAAATATCTTTGCCCCGTTTTTTACCACAAAAGAAATGGGTAAAGGTTCAGGCTTAGGCCTTGATGTGGTTAGCCGTATCATGATACAGCACAACGGTGAAGTAAAAGTAAAATCCGAACCCGGCGCTACTGAATTTGAAATTTGTCTTCCTATTTAATAGGAGTAAAAAAACAAATAAAGTGCTTTGGTAATGATTAGTTGAATTACACCGATGAAACGATAAAGTTCTAATAAATGTAAGAAGGATTAAGACGCTAAATAATTGAAAAGCCTGAAGATAATTAGAGCCATTGTGGCGCGACGGTGGGATGGCCGGACGAGCGATCGGGTTGTCCTTGAATTTTTTGTTTCTTTTTTGTTCAAGCAAAAAAGAAAAGAAACAGAATTGAGATTGAATACCATTTAAGAGGCAGTTTGCTTTCCTGGACTAAATGTTTTATTCTATAAAATAAATTATTATGGATCAATCAATCATATTTGTAATAGACGATGATGTGCAAGTACTTCGCGCCATCGCCAGAGATTTAAAAAATAAATACCGGCAGGATTATCGTATCCTCAGCACCTCTTCTGCAAAAGAAGCATTGGATAGTTTGCTCGAATTAAAAAACAAAGGTGAGTCGGTGGCGATGTTCATATCCGACCAGCGCATGCCGGAAATGGAAGGCGTTGATTTTTTAGCGAAGGCAATGGATTTTTATGATGATGCCAAGAAAGTATTGCTTACTGCTTATTCTGATACAGACGCTGCCATCAAAGCCATTAATAATGTAAGGCTCGATTATTATTTAACCAAACCATGGGATCCGCCTGAAGAAAAATTATATCCGGTAATCAATGATTTGTTGGACGACTGGCAAAATAATTTTCACCCGGATTTTAAAGGCATCAAATTAGTGGGTTACCAATTTTCACCTAAAAGTCACGAGATCAAAGAATTTTTATCCGGCAATTTAATTCCTTATCAATGGCTGGAAGCAACGGATGAAGAAGGTGGGCAATTATTGCAGGTCAATAAGGTGGAAGCCAAGGATTTACCGGTCATTTTTTTTGAAGATGGAACGATGTTGTTAAGCCCGCATATCATTGAGGTAGCGAAACGAATCGGTTTAAATCCTGAAGTAAAAAACGAGGTTTATGATGTGGTGATCATAGGCGCCGGGCCTGCGGGATTGGCGGCTTCTGTGTATGGCTCATCAGAAGGGTTAAAAACATTATTGATTGAAAGAAAAGCCCCCGGCGGGCAGGCAGGTACCAGTTCACGCATTGAAAATTATCTGGGCTTTCCTACGGGTTTAAGCGGTGCCGATCTTACGCGCAGGGCCCTGACCCAATCAGCAAGATTCGGCACTGATTTTCTCACCCCGCAATCCGTAAAAGCCATTGAAGTGCAGGATAATTATAAGAAGATTATTTTGGTTGATGATAAAGTGATCATGGCCAAAGCCATTGTAATTACTACCGGCGTTGATTATCGCCAGCTAACCACGCCGGGCATTGCGCAATTTAAAGGCGCCGGCATTTATTATGGCGCTGCGAACACAGAAGCATCCGCCTGTAAAGACAAATCCGTTTTTATTGTTGGAGGTGGAAACTCTGCCGGCCAGGCAGCGATGTATTTATCAAAATTTGCAAAGCAGGTAAATATATTGATCCGCAAAGACAGTTTATCCTACACCATGTCTTCTTATTTAATTGACCAGATAAAGGGTGTTGATAACATCACCGTCTGCGTATGCCGCGAAGTGGTGGAAGCCAAAGGCGGCAACCGGTTAGAGCAATTAGCCATTAAAAATATTACTACCGGTGAAATCTACGCAGAAGAAGCCGCTGCCTTATACATCTTCATTGGCGCCAAACCTTTTACCGATTGGCTGGATCATGGAATTATTACCAATGACAAAGGCTTTATTGAAACCGGCCGCGACCTGCAGCATTATGAGGATTATAAAAAAATATGGAAGTTGGAGCGCGACCCTTATCTATTGGAAACAAGTTGTGCCGGCATCTTTGCCGCAGGCGATGTACGCGCCGGCGCCATGAACCGCGTGGCATCCGCCGTGGGCGAGGGCTCCATGGCTATAAGTTTTGTGCATAAGTATCTTGCTGAGATGTAAGGAAGACTCTGCAATTACCTACGAACTCACGGTGGCGATGGCCGGACGGGCGATCGGGTTGTCCCTGAACTTTTTGAGAAAAAGAATTAGGCAGAACAACCTACTTTCCCATTTGGAACCCAATCCATCGACAGCCACATTCACCATGTCTTGTCCCGAAAAAAGTTGACAGTTTTTATTTGATTATTACGTTTTTATTTTAATGATTGGGTCCCTTCATTTTGCCCGTTTAAAAGATGCGTTGTCTTGCTCTTTGGAGAGAGCCGCCTCCGCATCTTTTAAACTGCCTTTCTTCGCTTTTTCTAACCGTACTACAGCAATAAACATCGGCTGGTTTCTTTAAATTTAATGACCAGTGCGGCCGCTCATAATTATAAAGATATATTGCTTCTTTCACTGCCTTGACTGCCTGTTTAATATCTACAAATTCGCTGTCTAATAAATACTCATCTTTTAAAATGCCGTTCACTCTTTCCGCAATGGCATTATCATAACAATTGCCCGTTTGGCCCATTGACATTTTTATTCCGTGTTTCTTCGTTAACTCATTATAGGCATAACAACAATACTGGATTCCTCTATCAGAATGATGGATAAGATCCTTGGTTCCGGAACTGTTGGCAATTGCCATTTTCATAGCGCCGATTGCACCTTCTACTGCTAAAGAAACATCGACATTCCAACCTACTATCTTGCGTGAATAAACATCAGTAACCAATGATAAATACACAAATTTGTGTCTTGTTCTCAAATAAGTAATATCTGATACCCAAGCCTGATCAGGAGCTGTTATTCTTGCTTTAGCCAATTGATTGGTATGCTTGTAAAACGTATGATTTGAATTGGTTGTAATTGAATACCGTCGCCGACGTTTTAATAATAAATCATTATTGCGTAATAAATCAAAGAGCTTATTTCTTCCGTATCCACGGCCACATCTTTTTATTTCGGTCTGTAACTCACTTCTCAATTTTAGGGTTCCTAACTTTGAATGTCTCTTCCTAATATCTTTTACACAGGATAGCAGGAACGTGTCCTTATCCTTTTTCTTTTCAATTGACAGGCGCTCTTTATAAAATGCCTGCCTGGTAACAGCCCAAAAATTGCATAAAGAACTTATTGTGTATTTCTGTTCGTACTGCCTGGTAAGTGGGTACCAAAATTTTTTTTTAAATCCGTTTTGTATTCTTCATTTGCCATTTTAATCACTCCTTCGAGGCAATCCTTAGCCATATAAGCATCTGCTAAAGCCAGTTTCAATTTCTTATTATCTTCC
>DATCWN010000394.1:0-7012 GCA_036566285.1 Hanamia sp. | reverse complement strand
TATTGATTCTGTATCCTATCCCGTAAACGGGGCTTATTACAAAAGTGTTATTAATGAAATGATGTTTCAGGTAAGACACACTTCTTCTTCTATGAAATTATTCTTTGACCCATCGTTGCAGGTATGTTTGCAGTTATTGGCTGTCAACAACCGCGACGAGGCCATTCGCTATGAACCCTTATCGGGCCTCAACAAAAAAGCATATGATCAAATACAAAAAACCAACTTCAACCGCTATCCCTACTCCGTTATACTGACTTTAGGCGAAGGGCCCGAAAATAATGTGCCTATCAGTCCCAACAACAAATACCGCTGCCAGACAGCAGCAGATTGTTACCGGCGTAAGCAGGCGCCTTTTATTATGGTTTCAGGTGGCCATGTACATCCCTTTCAAACCGGTTATTGTGAGGCGCTGGAAATGAAAAAATATTTAATGGAGCATTTCAATATACCGGAGCAAGCCATTATTGTGGAGCCTTACGCAAGGCACACGATCACCAATTTCAGAAATGCCAACCGGATTATTTACCACACTCACATTCCTTTCACTAAAAAGATATTGTGTGTAACGAGCAAGTATCATACGGACTATCTCAGCAACCCTGTATTTGAACAAAGGAGTATTGAAGAATTAGGCTATGCCCCTTTCAAAAACATAAAACACCTTGGTGATTTTACCACTGAATATCTGCCCGTTATTGAATCCCTGCAAATGAATGCGCTTGACCCATTAGATCCTTAATCCTCCCCTAATCCCCTCTTCAAAAAATAGAGACATGGGATTCTTATAATCCGTTTGGAATTACTATCCGCCCAATCATGTACCACCGCAGTTGACCAGGCCGATAACCTTTTGCAGCCCCAATAGGGAACACCGGGTATCATTAAATTTTTCCTCTCAGAAAATTGTAATTCCTCCCAAAAAAACTACTTTAGAACAAAATTAGAATGCATGAAGTGTAAACTTTACCTTTTTATAACTGTAGTTTTAGCAAGTCATATTGGGTATGCGCAAGACTGGAAGGTATTTCCTTACAAGCCGGCCGGCAGTGTCATTTCTTTCCCGGTGGATGAAGGGCGTCATTCTTCAGAACCTGTTGAATGGTGGTACACGTCAGGGCATCTTACGGGGGCTACTTCCGGCAAAACGTATAGTTTTATGCTCACCTATTTTTATTATCCCGCAATTACTTTCGATGGTTTTAGAATACTCAATATTACAGACGATGCTACCGGAAAATTTTATGAAGATACCAGGCCGGTTAATTACACCAGCTTATCTTCCGGCCACCTGGATATCCATGCATCCGTTTACCAGGGAGGAGCCGAGACATGGAGCAATAAAGTGGATACTGATAACAAGCTAATCCCGTTTGAATACACGATAAAAGCGGCATCTGCCACTGTGGGTTTGGATTTAAATTGTACTTCTTTGAAACGCCCCCTTATTTTAGGTGATGATGGCTACCTGGAACAGGGCCTCGCCAATTATACTTATTACTATTCTCAAACGAGGAATACGGTCTCGGGTAAACTAACGGTAAATGGTGTTACCGAAGACGTAACCGGAACCTCCTGGATAGACAGGCAATACGGTAATTTCAACCCATGGACAAGTGAGAAATACGAATGGTTCCACATGCAGCTATCTAATGGAATGGATGTGAATCTCTGGAATATTTTTACCAAAGACAATACCATCCCCGATAATAGCAGGTACCGGATTTTATCGGGGTACGTGAATGAGGCCACGCAATACACTACAAGCGATTTTAAAATCGAGCGACTGGGCTTCAACTGGATGCCCGATAGCGCGATGTGTTATTCCTCTAAATGGAGATTGACTTCTGCCTTAAATAAGATGGATCTAATCATTACCACAAAGAATAACAATACTGAAGTGCAATGGCCTTTTAGATTTTTTGAAGGAGCCACCACTATTTCCGGAACGGTAAATGGCAACGTGGTAACTGGTTTTGGCTTTGCAGAGCTTTTACATTCTTATGAGCATCCAAAAGTTATCATCACCCATCCTGCCGGGGAAGTTTATCATTCTTCCTCGCCCATTTCGTGGCAATTGACCAACCCGGATGATGGAAGACCGGTTGCCTACGACCTTGAATACAGCATCAATGATAAAGCTACTTTTATCCCGATAGCCCAGGGAGTAACGGATACCTTTTATCAATGGAATCATTCCACTCTTGCTGATGGCGATAAGGTTTGGTTTAAAATTACTGCCCGCTCCATTGATGGAAAATTACATGGCGCCGTCATTAGTAAATCTTCCGCTACAGTAGCTGTCGCAAATACAGATACCCCAAAAATAAACCTGTTCCCTAATCCCGTTGTGGACAATTTGTTTTTAAAACCAGGATTTCAAATGAGCCATTCCCCCTTTAAGATTATTGATACCAATGGCCGGGTAATTCATGTTTTTAAAAGCAACTCCATTTCCAATAAAATGGATGTAAGTTTTTTACCTCCAGGAATGTATTTTCTCAGGATAAATTCAGCGGAAGAACCGGTCGTGTTGAAATTTATAAAACTGTAGTTACTGCGCCCCGGCCGCTATCAGACCACAGGTCGGCACCGGCTATAGTATCTAAAACTTCTAACTTTTAGAAAGTTAATGTGAGAGACGGGATTAAAGTTTACCCAAAACTTTCCAAAAGTTCTAAGGACAAGCTTTCTAACTTTTGGAAAGTTAATGAGGGAGATGAGGGTTTAAGGATTCTGTCTTGTGGAATCCATATCATGCATCATTTTATGATCTTCCTCATTCATCATTTTATGATCTTCCCCCTGCATAGGATGTTCCCCGTGCATCATTTGCATCATTTTCATCATTTGGTGTGGATCACTATAACGCCAATGCTCCACTGCTTTGCCATTTTTTATTTTTATCACATTTACGCTGGTCATGTCAATGGGTGTATTGGCAGGCATTCCCATATACTCACTGTTGGTAGTGCCGGTCATTCTTACCAGGTTAAAATGATAATCGCCACCGGTGGCATTTGCAATGGGTTGCATTTTAAGATTGCTGATATGGTCGTGCATTTCTTTAAACATGATTTTGGCTGAATCAAGGCCTACCATATCGCCATGCGGGCCCGCATGATCAATAATATTTTTATCAATAATCTTATCCAGTTTACTTACATCGCCGGTTTCAATAGCCCGGTAAACCTGGAGGGTATTGGCATTATTCCTTTCGGCCTGCGAATTGCCCTGGGCCGACGAAACCCATACACAAAAGATAATGCCCACAATTGTTAGAAATAATTTTTTCATTTTGCTTGATTTAAATTAGTGAATAAAAGAAAAAAGTAATCCCGTAGTGTTCAAAAGTATCCGTGGGCTTTCTTAGGAAATGGAGAATGAAAGCAATCAGAAGTGGCAGTAATCATTGTTAGGATCATGGATAAAAATTGCCCGGACTATCCATTACTCTCTTTCAGTTTTTTCGAAAGAAAATATAGTTGCCCATCCACACCACAACCCTCTGATAGTAACGCAAGTCCTGTGCCGAAATAGACAGGTGGCTCCCATTCTCTTGCGAAAGCTTCCGGAGTGGAAAGAGGCCGGGATGAGGTGTTTGGCCTGCGAAGTGGCTTTTTGCGAATCTGCTTTTTTTATTTCGCAAAAAGAGTAAGCCCACAAAAAAACGAAGAAGGCTTTTAATAAAAACAAAAACTCATCTATTTACGTCTTGTGTGCATTTTAAATAAAAATTCCCCGAAAGATCTATAAAATGAAGATTTTTTTTAACAATTCCCCTAAAACTCACCCAATCAGTAAAAACTCTTTAATTGTTTGAATAACCACGCCGGGGAAAATACCCACGCCGAGTAGTATTCCGGCAAGCAGGGTTAAAGCGGTGTAAGTAACCGCGTAGAAAAAAGGATGCAATGTTTTTTCTTTTAGCACAGCAGCAGGCGATTCTGCAAATAAGGTACTTATGATCCGCAGGTAATAATACAAGCCGATAACACTGGTGAGCACCAGCACAATCACCGGAAGCCATAATTGTTCTTGTACGCCGGAAGAAAGCACATAGAATTTACCAATAAACCCAGCCGTTAAGGGAATACCGGCCAGCGATAGCAGCGCCACGGTAAGTATGGTAGCCGTTAGCGGGCTTCGCCAGAAAAGACCGCGATACACTTCCAGTTGCTCGGCTTCTTTTTGCCTCGTAGATAATAAGGTAACGATGCCAAATGCAGCCAGGATGGTAACCGCATAGGCAAACAGGTAGAAAATGCCTGCTTCAATTCCGGCATCATTTCCCGGCAGGAAAACAACCAGCAAATAACCAAAATGCGCAATGGAAGAATAAGCCAGCAGCCTTTTAATGTTGGGCTGTTGCAAGGCCAGTATATTTCCTGCAATCATTGATATAATGGCAATGGTAGAAAAGATAAGCACGGCAAATGGATAGGTCTGCAGGTGAATGGACTGGGCAAACCGGACCAATACAGCAAACACACCTATCTTGGAAACGGTGGCAATAAAACTGGTAACCGGTGCGGGCGCTCCCTGGTACACATCGGCTGCCCACAAATGAAAAGGTACCAGCGCCAGTTTAAAAGCAATGGCAACCAGCATCAAACCAATGCCTGTAAAAAATAAAACAAGGGAATGGCCGGGCTCACTTAATCTTTCGGCAATGGTGGCAAACTCCATGCTTCCCGTATCCATATAAATAAGCGCCATCCCAAATAAAAGAAAAGCGGAAGTAAGCGCCGCAAGCAGCAGGTATTTGATGCCCGCCTCCACCGCATTATTGCGGTTGCGCAGGTAGGCAATGAGGGCATATAAACTCACACTTAATATTTCAAGGCCAATGAAGAATGAAATGAAATGCTGGCTGATGGTTAAGATGGCCGAACCCAGTGTGCTCAGGAAAATAAGGATGTAATATTCCTTTGGATTTTCTTCACGCTCTTCAAAATAGATGTATGAAAACAAACCCACTACCAGTACGCTAAATATAATCAACCCCGTGAACAGTGCTCCCATGCCATCTACCATAAACAGAGGCTTGATGGCTCTTGGCAAAGTATCTCTTACATACCACATGGCAAACACCACCCCGCACATCATGATAAAACCGGTTACCTGTATCACCGTATGGCTCTGTTTGAAAGCAATCAGCAAAATCACCACTATGGCTGCTGATGCCAGCACGATGAAAGGAAGAAGCGCCTGAAATTGAAGTTCATTCATTGTGAAGTTTTGTAATAGTGAATAGTCAATATTGAATCATCTTTCTTCTTACAATTTTATTCGGTTATATGCGAAATCATTCTGTATTACCACCAACGTTTCTTAGGTTTATGAAGTGACGGAATTAGAAGAAAGGCACAAAAGTTTGATTAGGTTTCCCATCGCCTGTTCTGTTTTTTATTTCATTGAGTGAAATGCTACTTTGTTTCCTTCGGTGTCGGTGAAGTGTGCCATGAAACCATTTGGACCTATTGCCGTTTTAGGCATAAGAATTTTTCCACCTGCTGCCTCAACCTTAGAAAGTGGAATACTCAAATCATCACCGCCATTGAGATAAACCAATGAACCTTTTGCAGAAGGCTCATATCCTTCGCCTTGAATAATACAGCCACCAATTCCACCCGTTTCCAGGTCTGCCGGAAAGAAAGCCGATTTCATTCCCATTGCTTCCATTAGATGCATCTCAGCACCAAGAATCGTTTCATAAAATGATTTTGCTTTGTTGAAATTTTTTACCGGGATTTCAAACCAGTTGATTGCATTTTTCATGTTGATTTTCGATTGTTTATAAATGATTGAATTATTTTTTCTTTTTTGCTGATTTTGCTTTGCTGTTAAATTCTAAACATAGATTTATCCAATAGTCAAATTCTTTTTTGCTTTTCATTCCTGTGTCGTCCACCATCACATATCCTTTCATTGGTGTTTTAGTGAAGTCCATTGTTCGGCAACCTGTTTTTTCAATTGCTGTTTCGTGGAAATTTGGGTCAATGCGACACATCATTTCATCTGCAATTATTCCTACACACATTTTGCCGTTATACATAAATATCAAGCCGCCCATCATTTCTTTTTCTTCAATGTTGGGAAGGTCTGCAAGTTGTTCACGAATGCGATTTGCTAATTTTTCGTTATATGCCATTTATCAGGTTTAATGAGTTTCTACATGGTTCAGTCAAAGTTGTTTAAGGGGTTTTGTGCGACGTAGTAAGAACTTAATAACAGCAATGACCTATGGTTCATAAAAAAATTTATCAATCAATCTTTTTCATTCATCATTCACCATTTCTCCCATCATTTCACTACCAACTGCTGTACGATATTTTCCACCATGTTCATTATCGTCTGCGGGTACAATCCCAGCCACACAATGCCTATGCTAAACGCCGCCATGATAATCCCTTCTCTTGCACTAAAATCTTTCAGGGGTTCTTTAATTGTTGTTGGCCCCATGAAAACTTTTTGAAAAAGCCTTAAAGAATACAGGGCAGAAAGAACCAGGCCCAGTGTGGCAATGGTGGTTAATGGGACATTCACTAAAAAGGCGCCCATTAATATCAAAAACTCTGCAATAAAATTACCCAATGCGGGCAACCCCAGTGAAGCCATCACAAACAGCATGGCTATACCGCCCATAGCGGGCATCGAAATCCATAAGCCACCCATCTTCCTGATGTCCCTGGTATGCAGGCGCTCTTTCAACATCCCTGCCAGCACAAACAAAGCGCCGGTGCTTATGGCATGAGAAACCATTTGCAGTACCACACCCTGCATGGCTATTTCACGAAAAGCAAAAATGCCCAGCAACACAAAACCCATGTGACTTACAGAAGTGTAGGCTATTAATCGCTTTAAATCTGTTTGTGCAAAGGCAAGCATTGCCCCATAAATAATACCTACCACGCCAAACAACATGGCCCACCAGGCTATGGCTGCTGATGCCTGGGGAAACAGGGGCAATACAAAACGGATGATACCATAAGCGCCTGTTTTCAACAGC
>DATCWN010000379.1:0-5680 GCA_036566285.1 Hanamia sp. | reverse complement strand
TTTTATGTTTCAACTTACCAAAGACGAGTTTGAAAATTTGAGGTTGCAAATTGAAACCTTAGAGAAACCTATGTCATCACAAATTGTGATGACATACTCAAATAGGTTTCAATTTGCAACCTCAAATCCTCAAACTCGTCTTTGGTAAGTTGAAACATAAAATCTTTGGGGAATCGCTTAATATTCCGTTTTACGGAAAGGTTTAAAAATTTGGTTTCTGTTTCATAAAGGGCCGCCAAATCCCTGTCTAACATTACTCTTTCACCCCTTATTTCGTAAATCCGGTTTTGAATGGTTTGTATTATTTGCATATTGTTTTTTTTACTTTCTTAGGTTGCGAGGTTAAATAAATTGTTCAACGTTATTTTTTATTTGGAACTACAATAATTTCCCGGCCGGGTAACCCTATCGCAACCATATTTCCTAAACTCCTATGCTCTTTATAAACACAACCTCCATCAATATTAATACAATTACCTGTTTGTGATTTTATTTTTTTAAGTGGAATGGGCGTATGTCCGTGAATTAATATTCTGCCTTGTAACGCAGGCTGATACGGGCTAAAATCACGAATCCAAAGCATGGCTTCTTTATCCTCAAAAATATCATTCTTCGAAAAGTTTAAACCGGCATGAACAAAAATGTAATCGTCGGTTTCGATGAAATATTCGGTGTTTTGAAAGAACGACTTGTATATTTCCCGTATTTCAGAATAAGAATCCACATTGAAACTTTCCAACGTTTTATTTCCACCATTAAAATACCAATGCTCAAAGTGTTCTTTAGATTGCGCGGAGTTCATCATCATTTGTTCATGATTTCCTCTTAAGGTTTTTATTTGATACCCTTTCCCTCTTAATCCGATGATGGTATCTACCACACCTTTGCTATCAGGCCCGCGATCAATATAGTCGCCGATGCAATAAATAACATCCGTCTTTTCGATTTTTATTTTTTCAAAAAGCATTTTTTGAAATGCTTCATTGCAGCCATGAATATCGCCGATGGCGAAGATGCGGTTCATCTTAAAAATATTTTATTCTGATAATAATGGTTCAAATCAAAAGTTTGATTAGTGCACTTCTTATTATTATTTCCGGCAACCCATCTTTTTTCTGCATCATTGTTTCCATACGAATCTATTTTGTTCTCAAAGATTTTTCAATATAATCGTTATTAATGTCAATATCAGTTTTTTCAATGGTTTCAAATTCATTTCTTTTTGCCTCCTTTCTACAAATCCATTTGTACCTTTCATGCACTCATAAAATTGGAAAAATTATTTCTATGCAATATAAAACCCTTGGAAAATCAACCCTCAACATAAGCAGAATTGGCTTTGGATGTATGTCATTGAAGCCGGATCAAAATGATTTTAATAATATCATTGATGCCGCTATTGACAATGGAATTAATTACTTCGATACTGCTGACCTCTATGATAAAGGTTTGAATGAAACTTTACTAGGCAAAGCTCTTAAAGGAAAACGGGACAAAGTAATTGTAGCTACCAAAGCCGGAAATCAATGGCGCGCTGATGGCAGCGGCTGGGACTGGAATCCACGAAAGGATTATATTCTCAAATGCGCGGATGAAAGTTTGCAACGCCTGCAAACCGATTACATTGATTTGTACCAATTGCACGGCGGCACCATTGAAGATAATATTGACGAATCCATTGAGGCTTTTGAAATTTTACTACAGCAGGGAAAGATTAGATACTACGGCCTTTCATCTATAAGGCCCAACGTGATTCGTGAACATGTGAAACACGGCAAGTTAATAAGCGTGATGACGCAGTATAGTTTGCTGGACCGGCGGCCTGAAGAAAGTACTTTAGCATTACTTCAAAAAAATAATATCGGTGTGGTCGTAAGAGGAAGCGTGGCAACCGGACTGCTGATTGATAAACCTGCCAGACCCTATTTAAACTGGAATGAGGAGGAAGTGGCAAGCGCCGCAAAAGTGGTAAAAAAACTGTCATCAGAAAAAAGAAAATCAGCTCAAACCGTCATTCAGTATGTATTACAACACCCCGCGGTTACTTCCGCCATTGTAGGCATAAGAACGATACAACAACTGAAAGATGCGGTGCAGGCGATAGAAATTCCCGAACTCAGTGAAGAAGAAATGAATAAACTCCGTAAAAAAATTCCTGCAAATTTTTATAAAGAACACAGGTAAAGAAATGTACGATGTTTAAATTTTGAAAGGCATTCTGGATTGTGATAAATTTATGCAGGTCAAATCATCAATGACATGAAAACTTTCGAAAATAAATTAGAAGTTATAAAAGGTGACATCACAAAGATTCATGTGGATGCCATCGTAAACGCAGCAAACTCTTCACTATTAGGAGGTGGCGGCGTTGATGGCGCTATTCATCGTGCCGGAGGGAAAGAAATATTGGAAGCCTGTAAAAAAATTATTGCACAACAGGGAAAATGTAAAACCGGCGAGGCGGTAATAACACCTGCTGGTAATTTACCCGCCAGGTTTGTAATTCACACCGTAGGCCCCGTTTGGCACGGAGGAAAAAATAATGAAGAGGAACAACTCGCAAATTGTTATAAAAATTCTTTACAAATAGCTGCAGCTAATGATTGTAAAACAATCGCCTTCCCCAATATAAGTACAGGAGTGTATGGTTTCCCTAAAGATAAAGCAGCTTCCATTTCCGTAAACACGGTTTGGGAATATCTTTCAACAACAGATAAAATTGAAAAAGTAATCTTTGTATGTTTTGATGAAGAGAATTTTCAATGGATAAAAGAATATCAAAGAGAAGCTGGCAATGAATAGCCATTGTTCATTTAAATTCTTCTAAAAAAATTAATAATACTGCCGTATCATCAGATAGACTACCACACCGGTAACTGCCACATACAGCCATATGGGCCAGGTTATTCTCGCTAATTTTTTATGCCTCTCATACTTGCCCGACAATGCACGGTAAGCAGTAAACAAAATAAAAGGAAGTATAACCCCAGCAAGTGGAATGTGTGTGAGTAAAATAAAATAATACACATAGCGTACAGGCCCGGCAAGTGTTTTTTCATCCAGGCTTAATATTCCATCGTGATTGAGATCGCCGAATTTAGTATCGCCTGTAAGTAAGTGATGGCAGACATAAGAGATTAAAAACAATACGGAAAGGGTAATTGCAGCAAGCATTATTTTTTTATGCAGCAAATATTTTTTTGATTTTACGGCAAGCAAACCGGCCACCAATAACATAGCCACCATTGAATTGATTATTGCATTTGCAGTAGCAAAAACATGCGGATCAAAACCCCAGCTTACATTGAACTTTACTCTTGAAAGAAAAGCAATGCCCGCAAAAATAATGATGGAAACCAGCCAGATAAACAAGCGGGCTTTTTTATCATCCTGTTTTAAAACCGGCTGCGGGAATGGATCTTGTGGCGCTAAGTTCATGAAGTTTATTAAAAGCAGTTAAGCGTTTTTTATAAGGTCTTTTAAAAAATCTTTAAAGGTTCTTTTTCTATCTTTTTCAAGCATCAATAACGGAATATCTCTTACCAATCTTTTTTGTGCAACAGAGTCGGTACCGCTATACCAGCCTCGTACCACTCTTTCTTTATCAAGAAGAAAAAAGTTTTCAGTATGCACAAATGCCGTGTCCACATTTACATCCGCCACGCTCGCCTTCATTTCCTGAAGCGCAAACTGATAAATGCTATCGCGATTGCCGGTAAGCAGCCACCAGCTATCAGGATTTACATTAAATTTCTCCGCCCATTTTCTCAACTGTTGCACAGAATCATGTTTGGGATCTACGCTTATGGAAACAAACTGAACAATAGAATCATTGTTGGGAAAAGAATTCTGTAATTTTTTCATTGCTGCTCCCAGCTTGGGGCAAATGGTAGGGCAGCGCGTGAAAAAGAAATCGAGTACAATAATTTTTCCCTTTAAATCATTCAGGGAAACCTGTTGGCCAAGCTGATTGGTAAAGTGCATATTACTTACACTATGCCATGCCGTGTCGTACATGGATTTCCCATTTTTTTCAGTTACGTTTACGCTGTCATAAAAATACCGCCGGGGCATTTTTACATCCCGGTTGCTGTAATAACTCACCAATAAATAGCCTACGACCGGCAATAAAACTGCCAGCATTAATGCAAGTTGTGCTCTTTTGTTCATGTCCTGTTTTTCTAAATGCAAAATTAGCCATTGCGTACTGCAACAGCTAATTAAAAAGATAAATCAAAGTTGAGAAGTCAATAAGTTAACAGGTTGGAAAGTTAGAATGACGAATGCGATTCCTTCTCAATTCCTATTCTGCTAATCCAATTTCTTATCGCTGTTCGCTGCCGGAACTGTTGCAGGAGGTACATGATGCTGAACTTTTTGTTCAATATAAGGGCGGCTGCCGGCATCGGTGTTTCTTGCATTTCTAAAACTATTTCCATCTCCTAAAAATGCAATGATGAACCAAATAAACAAGGTAGCCGGTATGGCCACCGAAAGCATCATCGTCCTTATCTCATCTCCGAGATGCATAAAAATAGAAATGATATAAAATGCTTTAGCCAAAGTAAGAATACTGATTACTCCTTTAATAAATAATATCAGCATTGGGCTCGGGTCGCCTTTATCTAATTGAAAAATTGCAAGGCCAAGGCCAAGTTCTATAATGGTTAAGACCAGCAATATCCAAAATGCTTTCCATATTCTTTTCACATGCGCTTCGTCTGAGTCATGTTTTAAAATCTGAACTGTTGTTTGAGCAGACATAATATTTTCTTTAAATTCTTTTTTAATAATTCGGTTATAAATTCTTTTTTCTTAAAAATTAAATGAGATAAAAACAAAGGAATACAAACACCCATACCAAATCTACAAAGTGCCAGTAAAGCCCTGCTTTTTCTATCATTTCATAATGGCCACGCAGTTGAAAATGCCCCATCCTGGTTTTGATAAGCATGATAATATTGATAACCACACCACACGTTACATGGAAGCCATGGAAACCGGTAATTCCAAAAAAGTACCCGCCAAAAGCTACAGGGCCAGGTGTCGCTACCAGTGCTCCTTCATGCATTACATGAGGACCCCAGGGATTGTGGCTCATAGTAGTTCCCCAATTCTGTATGGTTCCATCAACCAGTACTTCATGTGTATGAGTGATAAGATGTGTCCATTCTATGGCCTGGCAACCTAAGAAAGCCAATCCGCCAAGGATGGTTAATAACAACCATTTTTCAACTCCTTTCTGATTCATCTTATGGCCTTCATGTACTGCCAACACCATTGTTACAGAACTGAAAATTAGAATGAAGGTCATCAGGCTCACAAATGCTAATGGAAGATTCGCGTCTATACCGGGAAACGAATTGAACACGGCATTGTGATCTACCCAATAATTCTGACTGAACCGAATAGATCCGTAAGAGATTAAAAATGCACCAAAGGTGAAGGAATCACTCAATAAAAAATACCACATCATGAGCTTCCCATAACTTACATTGAAAGGACTTCTACCTCCTGTCCATAATTTAGTTTTGGATTTTGCCAGCGCTGTTTCCATTTATTACTCGTTAAAAGGTTATTACAAAAATAAAATTAATTGTCTATTGTTCAAGTTTTATTGTTGATGGCCATTGCTTAACCAATCATCACTAAAAATATCAATAAATAAATCCATAAAAAA
>DATCWN010000335.1:0-4021 GCA_036566285.1 Hanamia sp. | reverse complement strand
AGGGCATTATGAAATATTAGATGCGGTTGCAGGAATTGTTGGAGGCGTAGTTGGAATGAGCCTTATTTTGTTGTTTGGAGTTTTAGATTGAAATCGGAAAGAGAGATTAATTGAATAAAAGAAACATTTACGATCAGCAATAATTGTAGTGGATAATTGTAGTGGAGCATACGGAGTTCAAATTGTGTAATGTGAAATTTTGCCCAGGCTGTTACTTCTTCCCCTTCACCAACGTCTATAATCTATAAATTGTAATCTGGCACGATTATTTACTTTTAATTCTTACTTATGAAACAGTTATTTATTTTATTAGCAATTTTTACTTGTTCCCTCGCCGTAACGGCACAGGGAAATGGAAATGGAAATGGTAAAGCCAAAGGCAAACACAAAGCAAAGGCAAACACCCACACCACCCTTCCGGGTCGTAATGATGACGCTTATGCTTACCAGGCAAACAATGCGAAGCATGTACCCAAGAAAGTGTGGGCCGCTTTGCAAAGGGATTATCCCGGTGCGCGCAACGTAACCTGGGGCAAATACAAGGGCGATTATACGGCCACTTTTGGTAACGGACTCTGGAGGTCCACAGCCGTTTATCATGCTAATGGCGAACGCAGGGATACGCGTACAAGAATTCAGAGAAAAGATATGCCCGGAAATATCTGGGACGTCATTTTTAAAAGAGACCGTGTGGCGCCCACAGATTATGTGATGATAGAAAGGCCTTCTGTTGCTGAAAGAATCTACAGGGTACTTACCGGCAATAATACCGCTTACTATTACAATGAGCGCGGAAACAGGGTTCAATACAATTATTAGTAAGCGATGTAAAGTGGAAACTTTAAAAGTTTATAAATAGGATTACCTGAAAAGCACAAGATGTATCTTTTCTTCTATTAATACTTGAAAAAACATTAAGCAGGAATGAAAAGAAAATTAAGTGAAGTACGCCTGATTTCTTTCAGTGTAGTGGTATTGTTGTTGATATCCTGTAAGGGGAAAAATGCATCAGAAGAAAATGAGCTTCAACTTAAACGTGGTGAGGTTGTTTTATGCGGGCCAGCCGACAAACAATTTGGAACCGTTGCATTCACTACCTCCTGTTCTCCCAAAACAAAAGACGACT
Organism: Hanamia sp.; assembly: GCA_036566285.1. Taxonomy (GTDB): domain Bacteria; phylum Bacteroidota; class Bacteroidia; order Chitinophagales; family Chitinophagaceae; genus Ginsengibacter. The sequence goes on along the minus strand of DATCWN010000335.1, from coordinate 2,895 downwards.
TTGACCTTGCCATCGCCTTGTTACATTCATTTGAATATGATGAAGCAGAAAAAGTTTTTACAAAAATAATTGATAAGGAACCCGGATGTGCCATGGCCTATTGGGGAGTAGCTATGTGCAACTACCACCAGGTATGGCCTTCACCTCCCACACCAGCGGAACTGGAGAAAGGAAATAAAGTCATTTCTATTGCACAATCTTTACCGCAAAAATCAAAAAGAGAAACGGATTATATTAATGCTATTGCATCATTTTATAAGAACTGGAGTACAACAGACCATCGCACCCGCACCCTGAACTTTGAGAAAGCCATGGAAAAAATGTATCAGCAATATCCAAATGATAAAGAAGCTGCTATCTTCTACGCGTTATCACTTGTTGGTTCAGCAAACCCTGCAGATAAGTCGTATCATAACCAAAGAAAAGCCGGCGCTATTTTAACGGCTCTATATCCTAACGAACCCAACCATCCTGGCATTGTGCATTATATGATTCATAGCTACGACTACCCTGAGCTTGCCGCATTGGCTTTACCGGCAGCAAGGAAATATGCTTCCATTGCTCCCTCATCGGCTCATGCCCAGCACATGCCTTCTCATATTTTCACAAGGCTGGGGCTTTGGGATGAATGCATAAAGTCGAACCTGGCTTCTATTGCCTCCGCAAAATGTTATGCTGAAAATGCCGGCATTAAGGGGCATTGGGATGAAGAGCTTCATGGCATGGATTATCTTGTTTATGCCTACCTGCAAAAGGGAGATAATAATCTTGCAAAACAGCAACTTGATTATCTTAAAAGCATTCAGGAGGTGTATCCGTCAAACTTTAAAGTTGCTTATGCATTTGCTGCTATCCCTGCCCGCTATTTTCTTGAAAACAAAATGTGGAAGGAAGCTGCTGCCATGGAAATGCATCCCAAAGATTTTCCCTGGCAAAAGTTTCCCTGGCAAAAAGCCATTATCCATTTTACACGGCTATTAGGCTCTGTTCATATTGGTAATATTGAGCTGGCAAAGACTGAATTAAACAACCTGAACAGGATGTATGATACGCTTTCAGCACAAAAGGATATTTATAAAGCCAACCAGGTGATGATACAGATGAAGACAGGTGAGGCGTGGATATTGTTTAAAGAAGGAAAAACCGATGAAGCATTGCAACTGATGAGCCTGGCTGCCGACATGGAAGACAAAACTGAAAAGAGTCCCGTTACTCCCGGGGAAGTACTTCCGGCAAAGGAATTATTGGCTGACATGCTGCTGCAATTGAACAAGCCCGCCGAAGCTTTAGAAGCTTACGAAGCCAATTTGAAAACACACCCTAACCGGTTCAATGGTTTGTATGGTGCGGCATTGGCCAGTGAAAAATCTGATAAAATGGGAAAGGCAAAATATTATTATCATCAATTGACAGCTATTGCCAATTCATCTGACTCAAAGAGGCCAGAACTCGAAACAGCAAGGTTGAAAATACTTCACAATCCTTAAAATAGGCTGGGGCCAATTCGATGCCGGCAATGGATTTTGCTGGTTTGGCGTCTCCTTCTGTTTGGCATGGGCACCAACGCTGTTTACAAAATCCTGCTGGTGCTGGCGTCCGCGCCAACACCATTTTACAAATCAGCACACCTCAGATAAGCTGTTTACTTTTATTAATGGAAAACTTTAAGCAAAAATTGCTAATATTGAAAAAATCGAGTGGGAAAGAAGTTCCCGGAATTTTACCTTACCGATGAACACCGGCAATTGGCTACAAAAATGGAAAGAGAAAGAAGAAACAAACCCGCATAAAATTTATTGAATGACTACTATAGAAAACGAATATTTAAAAGTTACCATTAAGGAACAAGGTGCAGAACTAACCTCTATTTACAACAAGAAAGACCATACAGAACACTTGTGGAATGCAAATGCGGAGGTGTGGCCCTGGCATGCACCTAATTTATTTCCGGTTGTAGGCGAATGTTTGGATAAAACCATTCTTGTTGATGGAAAAACTTACCATCCCATGGGGCGACATGGTTTTACCCGTACATCCGGGTTTGTTACCATCGAAGCGCACCCTACTTCTGTGGAATATTCATTAGCGTATAACGAAGAAACATTAGCGGTTTATCCTTTTAAGTTTGATTTCAGGGTTCTTTATGAATTAATAGACAATCAATTGAAAGTAACTTACAAAGTGATTAACAAAGATGATAAGGATATTTATTTTTCTGTAGGGGCGCATCCCGCATTTAATGTTCCCTTTTATCCGGGAGAAAAATACGAGGATTATTTTATTGAATTTGACCAGCAGGAATCGTTTAATAAATTCAAGCTTACACCCGAAGGCTACCTTTTAGAAGAAACCGAACCTGTGGAGCATGAAGGGAATACCATTCATTTAACCAAAGAATTGTTTAAAGAGGATGCATTGGTTTTCAAAAATGTAGCTTCCCGTAAAGTAACCATCAGGAGTAAAAATCATACTCAGTTTTTAGAAGTAAGCTTTCCTCAGTTCAGGCATTTGGGCATTTGGGCCAAGTATGGTGCCGACTTTGTTTGCATTGAACCCTGGTTGGGCTATGCAGATACCGCCGGAAAACGGACAGAATTTAAAGATAAAGAAGCCATCCTGAAATTAGAAACGGGAAGTACGTTTGAGACCGACATGATGATTGGTTTTTAATATTTGCATAGAACCTTTTACCGGGCTGCTGCTAACGTCCGCACTAACAGCTTCAGTTTTAAAACAGAAGTAATAAATAATAGCTACTATGACCCAATCTTTTTAAATACCAGGAAAATTGTTGGCAGATATCATCAGCAGCAGTCAAAAAATCTTAGTCTTCATGCATTCTTACACAAAAACTTGTAAGAAACATCTTAGAAATTTCTCTTTATTCAAAAATAC
>DATCWN010000320.1:0-2934 GCA_036566285.1 Hanamia sp. | reverse complement strand
CACTCCCACAAACTATAAGGGTGTGCTTGCAGGAATATTAAGCCCACATGGACATTGGGAAGAAAAGGGAGATTATGGCCGTTACCGCTCCGATTCACAAAAACGATTTGCAGAAATGGCACGTATGGGAGCTATGGTTTTTGCGTATGATATGGTTGGATATGGCCAGCTTGCAGATTTTGGATGGAAACACGAGCATCCCGAAACATTAAAGTTGCAGTTATGGAATAGTATCCGCAGCCTGGATTTTATTATTTCTATGGGCGCTGATCCCAAATGGATTGGAGTTACCGGTGAATCGGGTGGCGGAACCCAGACTTTTTTGTTGACAGCCGTTGATGATCGTGTTGCGGTTTCGGTTCCAGTTGTTCAGGTTTCAGCTCATTTCTTCGGTGGATGTGTATGCGAAAGCGGGATGCCTGTTCATAAAAACAAAGATTATCAAACCAACAATGTAGAAATTGCTGCAAGTGCCGCTCCCCGCCCTTTGATGATTATTTCTAACGGTGATGATTACACGAAAAATACACCCGAGGTAGAGTACCCGCATATCAAATATATCTATGGTTTACTTGCTAAATCTGAAAATGCAGCTTATGCACATTTTGCAGATGAGAAGCATGGTTATGATTATAGCAAAAGGGCTGCGGCTTATCCTTTTCTTGCCAAACACCTGGGACTTGATTTATCCAAAGTAATGAACCCTGATGGCACACTCAATGAAAAAGGAATTATAATAGAAGATCAGAAAGCTCTTTACAGCTTTAATGAAAAACATCCTTTCCCAGAGACCGCTGTTAAGAATAATGATGGAGTGGTATGGGACTAACCATACCAAAGAAAATTGCTACTATTTTACGTAAATAATTGAAGGGTAACCTAAAAATAATTGTTTCATATAGGACGAGATTTTTCCAAAATTGACTGCAACTGTCTGCGAAATATAAAGTAGGAAACCAGCTATGCAATTCTGTCTGGATAAGGTAAGTAATGATGTGTGAAACAAGTACTTGCTATCAGTTCTCTTTTTATACTTTATGGCGGTTCCGGCCATTAATACACAAAGCCAAACAGGATTCATTGATACTATAAAAAATAATTATGAAAGATAGAGTTACTGAAGAAATAAAAACGGTGCAGCAAAAAAGGTTGCTTTGTGTGGATGCACTCAGAGGTTTTGATATGATCTGGATCATCGGTGGCGGATCGGTAATTATTAGCCTTGCAAAAGCCTATCCCAATCCATTTTTAAATACGTTAGCAGCAAATTTTGATCATCAATGGGGACAGTTTGGTTTTTACGATTTAATAATGCCGCTCTTTCTTTTTATTGTGGGTGTTGTGTTGCCTGTTGCTTTTAAAAGGCGGCTCGAAAAAGGCGCTACTAAAAAACAAATATATATTCATGTTGTAAAAAGAGTAATCAAGCTTTATATACTTGGTCTCATTGCTTCGGGTCATTTACTTCAGCTCGATATAGAAACACTCCATCTTTGGACTGATGTACTTCATGCCATTGCAGTCGGGTATCTTGTCAGTTCAATTTTAATTCTTGAATTAAATATAAAATGGCAGGTAGGCATTACTGCAAGTTTATTATTACTGTATTGGGCTGTGATGGCTTTGGTTCCTATTCCCGGTCATGGCGCTGGTATTTATGAGCCGGAGTTGAACCTGGCGCTTTATGTTGATGATTTGGTTTTGGGCCATTTTCAGGAAGGCCAGGGTTGGACCTATATATTATCCAACATGACTTTTATCTGTTCTGTAATGCTGGGCGTTTTTGCAGGACAAATTCTGCTTTCAAAAGAATCGGAAAAAAAGAAAGCCGGCCAGTTGGCATTGTTAGGAGCATCATGTTTGATTGTTGGCAAAATATGGGGCATCTGGTTTCCCATCATTCATCATTTGTGGACAAGCTCCCTGGTACTATATGCAGGTGGGTGGAGCTATTTACTTTTGGCGCTTTTTTATCTTGTTATTGATATTTGGGGTTATAAAAAATGGACATTTTTATTTGTAGTAATTGGCATGAATGCCATAGCTGTATATGTTGCTACCCATTTATTTAATTTCAAATTGGTGGGTAATGTGTTTGTAGGTGGCCTCGCAAAATGGCTTGGCCTGTGGAATGGATTTATTCAGGAATTAACGGCTCTAACGATTGTGTGGCTTATATTGTATTGGATGTACAAGACTAAGACTTTTATAAAAGTGTAAATAGAATTACCAGATCAGATAATAAAAGCGGTTTCCTTTGATATCGCACCTTAGGCCCTTGAAAATAAAATATTTTAACTTCCTTCCAGGGTGAACTTTTTTTACCAAAAGATCGCAAAAGCATTAAGAATTGCGAAGGGAAAAAGAAAGATTTATTCCTATCAAACGACTGTTAATAAAGTACACATAATCAATTAATAAACAGAGTTATTGAGGTTATCGGATTGGTAACTTTGTAAGCCTAAAGGATAAAATATGTTGTTTTCAGATGTCAATTGTAATAAAATAAAGCAGCAGGCAGCAAAGGATAAAGTGGTAGTTCTGCCAATTGCTGCAATTGAGCAGCATGGACCACATCTTCCGGTTTCGGTTGATACTGATCTTGTAACGCAGGTTGCATTGCGGGCAGAAAGTAGATTAAGCGATGATATTCTTTTATGCCCTACACTTTGTTTCGGGTCGAGCCATCATCATTTATCTTTTGGCACTCTGAGTGTTTCCGCCTCTACTTACACACAACTTTTAGTTGACCTGGTGGAGTCGCTGCTGAAAATGGGATTCCGTCGCATTGTTTTGCTTAATGGACATGGTGGAAATGTAACTCCTGCAAGACAAGCTCTTTCAATATTGAGTGATAAATATGATGAAAGCCTTAAGCCTAATATAGCTTTGGCAACCTATTGGGATTTGGCTGGAAAAATCTTTGCCGGCGGA
>DATCWN010000265.1:0-12657 GCA_036566285.1 Hanamia sp. | reverse complement strand
GTATTTTTTATACAACATTAATAATGCATCCGCCACTTTTCTGCGTAATGAATTGTAAGCAATATTGACCAACTGATTTTCTCTTTCTGAAATATTTTTTGCAAGCAGCCGGATAAATTTTTGAGCAACTTCTTTATTATTATTAATTAGTTTGTCGAAATCTTCCCGAGGAATTATGGCCAACTCGGTTTCTTCCAATGCCGCGGCGGAATCTTTATAAACGGTACCTTCCAGCATCGCAACATAACCAAGGAAATCACCAGTGGAAAAAATTTCTGTAACCAATTCTTTGCCGTTATCATTGCTTTTGTAAGTTTTTACTTTCCCCTTTAAAACATAATAGAGCCGGTTAGGGTGATTCCCTTCTGAATAAATAATTTGTTTTTTCTTATACTTATTAATGTTCCGGTCCTCTGCAAGCAGTTTCAAATGGTCTTTACCGATAGAAGTTTGCATTAAGTATTGCAAGCCTTCAATTCCAGGTGATAATTCTTGTTTTAATAAATCTACTTTTTTCAACCGGCTATCCACTGCATTTAATAACTCTGTTCCGCTAAACGGCTTGGTAATATAATCATCTGCGCCCAGTTCCATTCCTTTACGAAAATCGCCACGCTCCGTTTTGGCGGTGAGAAAAATAAAAGGGGTATTTTTTATTGTATCATTTTTATGAACGGCATGAAGCACTCCGTAGCCGTCCAGCACCGGCATCATAATATCACAAATGATCAAATCCGGTAAATGCTCAAGGGCTTTTTCAACACCGGTTTTGCCGTTTTCCGCTACTATCACTTTATAGTTAGACAATTCAAGTATTTCCGCGGTATTATCGCGAACATCCTCATTGTCTTCAATCAAAAGTATTTTTTTCATGACGATTTTTTTTAGAGTTAAATGTTACTATAAACTCTGTACCTTTTTCAAGCTGGCTCCTGCATTGAATATTTCCATTCATCATTTCAGCGTATTTGGAAATAATATGCAATCCCAGACCCGTGCCTTGTATATTCCCGGCATTTGCACCGCGAAAAAAACGCTCCATCAGGTGCTGTTGATCTTCTTTAGAAATGCCTATTCCCTCGTCTTTAAAAGATAAAACAACCATCTGGTCTTGATTGCTTGATTTTATATTTATCGTTGATGTATCAGAAGAAAATTTGCTTGCATTTGACACTAAATTCATAACAATGTGTTTAAGTAATGCATTATCTAAAAACACATTAGGGTTGCCTTTATGTTTGTAAATGATTCGCTGCTCTTTTTTGAGATTGTTTTTCATTTCCTCAAGCGTACCCTTTATCATATCTTCCATGTTGAATTCTGAGAATTTTGCCTGCATTTTTCCTTCTTCCATTTTACCCAAACTAAGAAAATCATTTAAAATATCTGTTAGCATATTTACGGAGGAAACAATACGTTGCAGGTGCTTCTCCCGTTTTGGCTGGTCCTCACCGGAAGCATATTTTTCTATTAAATACGCTGAGGAAAGTACCGTGCTAAGAGGTGTACGAAATTCATGCGAGGCCATAGACACGAACCGCGATTTCAATTCCCCTAAATTTCTTTCTATTTTAAGCGCTTCACGCAAACCTTCTTCCGCCTTTTTTAATTTGGAAATATTTTTAATAATAACACCAATATTATTTACAGATCCATCTTCTTCCAGTAAGGGAAAAGCATCCATGATATAAGTGCGGTTTGCAATGGGATAAGGAAGCTCGAAATCAGAAATTAAAACCTTATCTCTAAATACATTTTCCAGCATTTCAAAAATAATCTTACGCAAAGATTCCGGAAACCGCGGGTACATTTCCTTGCCTATCAATTGTCCGATATCCGAATGAAGGCGCTTATGCAGTTCGCCGCCTGTATAAACGAAATGGTAGTTTTTGTCAATAATACTGATAATGCCATCCGGGTAGTTATGCAATAATTGTAGAAATAATCGCTGCACTTTTTTTAATTCCTTTTCAGCCTTTATTCTCTCAGATATATCAATGGCAATGCCTACATACCCGGAAATATTTCCTCTTACATCCTTTAGCGCCGTGATGGTTAATGACACGGGAAATGAATCACCATTTTTTCCTACATAAATGTATTGTTCCTCCTCATGGGTATTGCGCCTGGCTTTTTCTACTAATATATCAAAGTTGTTTTTTAGCTTGATGCCAAATAACTTCAACAATTCCTTTCTTTTCCTTTCTATTTCCTTTTTACTATGGAATAATACCAGTGTTTCTTTATCGACAACTTCCGATTCGCTATAACCTAGCTTGCAGGCCGCTTCGGGATTAAAAAGTTTGATAATCCCATTTTCATCAGTGGCAATAATCATGGCGCCCGCGGTATCAAGCAATGTTCTTTGAAAAGACAAAACATTTTCAAGCCTGTCTTTTGATTTTTCCAATTGCTGCATAGCTTCCTGCAAATCCTTTGTCCGGTGAGTTACCGTATTTTCGAGCTCGACATTTAGTTTTTCAATTTCAGATTCTGCTGCTTTACGGATTGAAATATTGGTAATAAAAGCTACTACATAATTGCTTCCATTGCTTGCATAATGGCCAAGGCTTACCTCTACAGGAAATTCGGCGCCATCCTTCCTTATGCCAAACAAATCCTTTCCCAGACCCATTGGCCGGGTTTGAGGGGTTTCAGCATATTTTCCCCGATGATGAATATGCTTATTATAAAATCTTTGAGGAATTAATATTTCAATCTTTTTTCCGATCAATTCTTCTTCTGAATACCCAAATTCTTTTAATGCAAAAGGATTGATGGCAGTAATCTGGCCATTGCCATCAGTAACCAAAATTCCCATGGTCGCATGTTTGAAAAAAGCCTCAAAATGATTGCTACTGTTATGTTTTTTTGAGATGTTTTGTAACATACTTTTTAAATTCTAAAAATTGCAAGCAAGAAATTCCACGATGCAGTATTGGATAAAAAGCTGCTATTAAAACTAATTCTTTTTTGACACATTTTTCAGGAATAAAAACACTTTATGCAAGGTAATAGTGAAACTGTATCATCCATATGATTGTGATCATAGAAGCAACTTGTTTTAATCATATAAGTGGTGGTTTTTAATAGGATGTTGAAATAATAAACAGGCTGGATTTTTAATTCTGATTACTATTCTCTTCTCTGTTGACCGCTATCATTATTTACTCAATGCGTTTTTAATAAGTTGCCAATAAATTTTAAGACAATGAAAAAATTAGTATGGATAGGGTTTACCCTTTTAATTATAGTAGCCGGTTGCACCTCCACTTCAAAAATCACCTCATCATGGAAAGCAGAAAACGTTCAATCTCACAAACTGTAAATCTGCCTGGCCGTAAAGTTTGCTGACATATATCAACTTTGCTTTGCTTTATTGGCTTATAATCCTGCCATCTTCCATTTCAATAATTCTTTGGGTTTTTTCGGCAAAGCCTGTATCATGGGTTACCACCAGAAAGGTTTGATTAAATTCTTTTGTTAAGTGCTCAAAAATGTTGAACACAATTTCGGAATTTTTTTTATCGAGGTTGCCTGTTGGCTCATCGCACATAATAATCTGAGGGCTATTGATTAATGCCCTGGCAATGGCCACCCTTTGTTTTTCGCCTCCGGAGAGTTGATTGGGTTTTTTATTGGCCAGATGGGCCATGCCGAGAATTTCCAATTTTTGCAACGCCATTTGCTCCACTTTACTTTCTTCTTCTTTATTTAGCTTTAAAGCCGGAAGCATCACATTGCGCATCACACTAAATTCGTTGAGCAAATAATGGAACTGAAATATGAAACCAATTTTTTCATTTCTGATTTTAGCCAATTGTTTTTCTTTTTTACCGCGCATATTTTCATTCTCTATCAATAACTCGCCTTCATAATCAGTATCCAGGGTGGAAAGCACATACAAGAGTGTTGATTTTCCGCAGCCCGATTTTCCTATTACTGAAACAAATTCGCCTTTGTTGATTGAAAAAGTAATATCACTCAAAACCCTTACGGTTACCGGATCGTGAAAGTCTTTTGAAATATGCTTTGCTTCTAAAATGGTTGTATTCATAGCTTATTTTCCACGGATGATAATGACAGGGTCTACCTTGCTTGCTTTGCGTGCTGGAAACAACCCTGCGAGATAAGTAGTGATCAATGAAAATAAAATTCCGATCACATAAAACAAGGGATTGTAATTAATAGGATACGTTTTTACGGTTGGCAAGGCACTTGTATTGAACGGGATATGATGGATGGTGTTGGACAATAAAAAACCGAAAAGCAGTCCAAACAATCCTCCAAAGAAACCAATTCCCAAAGAAATGATCATGAATATTTTTTTTACATCACTGCCCGAAAAACCGGTAGCTTTTAATATGGCAATGGAATCCATTTTTTCATAAATCATCATGTTGAGAATATTATAAATGCCAAATCCTGCCACAATTAACAGCGTAATGCCTACCGAATAGGAAATGATGGTACGCACCCTGCTGCCTGTTTCAAATTGCGCATTGGCGGTTTGAATGTCTTCTGCATCGGTGCTATAAAGTTGTGCATATTCTTTGGCAACGGCGGGCGCCATATTCAGATCCTTTAATTTGATGTTAATGTCGGTAATGTAATTGCCAGGCTTCCCCAATATCTTTTGAGTAGTGGATATGGACGCATAGCTCTGCACTTTATCAATTTCATTGATTCCCGATTGGAAAAACCCCACTGTTTTTAAAGAATACTGATCGCCCTTTGCCGTAGTTACTGAAACTACATCGCCGATATTTATCTGCATTCTTTCAGCAAGACCTTTGCCTAGAATAATGCTGTTTGAAACATTTTTTAAGTCAGACGCTTTGCCTTCCACCACATAATTTGTGAAAGAATAAAGCAAGCTTTCTTTTTGTTCATCTATGCCATTGATGGCTCCGTTAATATCATTATTGCCATTGTTGAAAAATACCTGTGCGGTTATTCGGGGAGCAAATCCAAGCACTCTTTCATCCCTGGCCAGCGATTGCATAATAGCTCCGCTGTTATAAATTTCGAGGCGGGCATTCGCTGATTTGATGGAGCTGATAAAATTATAAGTGTTGTTATAAAAAGGCAATTCATTGACAGGCTGCCACTTGCTGGGTTTTATTTCGTGATAGAGGCGTACGTCCGGCGTTCGGTTAAGAATAAGCCCATCGAGCAACTTGTTCAAACCAGTCATAAAACTTTGCAATGTTACAAACATGGCAATGCCAAACGTAACCCCAATGGCTGCTACCAGCGTTTGCCGCCATCGGGCCAGCAATAAGGCTTTGGCGATATTTAATAAAAGTTTAAAATTCATTGTTGAGGTTTGTAAATAATGTCATTGGCCGTAATGCCTTTTATAATTTCCACTTTCTGGTAATCTTTCAATCCGGTGGTTACAGACTTCGTTTTATTTTTCGCAATCAAAACCAAAGAGTCGTCTACCAGGTAATTGCGCGGAATCGTGAGCGCATTTTCTTTAGTAGCTATAACGATATTAGCTTCTACGGTAAGATTAGGATATAAAACCGGCGGTTGCGTTACGAACTCAGCTTCTACCAAAAAAGATTTGCTGTGCGTATCCATTAGTGGATCTATTTTTGAAATGGCGGCTTCAAAAATCCGGCCTTTATAACTGTCCATCGCCACCAATACTTTTTGTCCCAATTTTATTTTTACAATATCGTATTCGTCTATTTGAAGTTCCAGTAAAAAACGAGTGGCGTCGCCTATTGTGGCCAATGCAGTTTGCGGGTTTACCATTTCCCCGCGTTTTTTATTGAGAGAATATACTTTGCCATCTATTTCACTTTTAATAGTTAAATCACTTTCTCTATTCCTGCTGATAGCAAGGTTGTTTTTGGATTGCGCATCATTCAATTCCAACTGTTTCAAAAGGTCATTGTATTTTATTTTAGCTGATTGTAACGCCGTTTTTGAATTTTGATATGCCAATTCTTTTTGTTCCAGTTCAAACCGGGAGCCTATATTTTGGTTCCACAAATTTTGCTGCCTTATATAAAGCATAGAGTCGTTGCCGCATTTACTTTGCGCAAGTGCAATGTTGTTTTTTAAATCAACTAACTTTTCCCGGTTTGCATTAAGATCGGCATAATTTGATGCCAGGGAAGCATTCCTGACATTGAGTCTTGAGGTTTCATCAGAAATAATCATCAGCGGCGAGCCGGTTTTTACCCGATCGTTTTCAGTAACGAATATTTTACTGATGTTGCCGCTAACCGTTGAGAAAACCTGGTATTGATTTTTTGTTTTGATAATCCCTGAAGCGTAAACGGATTCGCTTATATTTTCAGTGGCAGGTTTTGTTGTTTCCCCCTTTTTATTACAGGAAAAAAAGAGGATTGAAAAAATGAAATACTTTAATTTATTCATTACATATCTTGTTTACCTTATCCGATCTTAAAAATAATCAATTGATTTTTGCTCTATGATTTTTTTTGCTTTCACCAGCTTATTACTTCTGCTCTTTTGCTTTTTTTCGTTCTAATTTTTTTAAATAACCACGCAATACAAAGTTATGTTTTAAGGCTTCGGTATTGGGTTGAACCCGTCGGTTCCCTGTTTTGAATATTATCAAGGCTGATATTTATTTTACTGACTATTGCAGAGTCGTTAAACACAGAGTTAGCAGGCTTCGATAACTGTCTGGTAAGGAAGGTTGTTTAACTCTTAATTAGTGTAAACAATCTTTCTACATCCTCTTTTTTACACAAGCTTGTCCCGGCATTTAATGTAGCTGCAGTACCGCAGGCTACGCCATATTGTAAAACTTCCAAAAGATTTTTTTTCTGTGAAATGTAAAATACCATTCCTGCCACCATGCTGTCTCCGGCGCCCACTGTAGTTTTCCTTTTTACGATGGGCGCATCCACTTTGCAGGCGCCTTCTTTTGTAATCAGCATTGCGCCTAAAGCGCCCATAGATACTACTACGATTTCGCAATTACCTCTAAGAATTAAATCCCTTGCCGCAAGCTCAATTTCATTTGTTTCTAATTCTTCCTTTCCCGCCAGCCTGCTCAGTTCTCCCAAATTTGGTTTTATGAGGTAAACACCTTCTTCAATTGCAAGACGCAGCGCCTCCCCGGAACTGTCAACAATTAATTTTCTGTTTTCTTTTTTCGCTATTTTCGAAATCCTGGCAAATATATCTACCGGAACCCCCGGCGGCAGACTTCCACTGGCAACAATATAACCGGAATGATTGTCTTCGATGGCTTGTAAACATTGTTTCCATTCGTCTTCAAATAATTGTGGGCCGGGCATTCCAAACCGGTACTGTTGATTGGTAGCAGTATCCAAAACTATCATGTTTTCCCTGGTGTGTTGTCTGGTTTCGATAGTTAGCGCGGAAATATTTTCACGTTCTAAAAGAACATTTAAAAACTTTCCTGAATAGCCGCCGGATGGATAAATAGCGATGGCTTCACCACCAATTTTTTTAATAGCCCTCGCCACATTGATTCCTCCACCGCCCGGCTCAAAAACCGGTGCAGAGCACCTGAGTTTCTTTTCAGGCTTAAGTGCGTTCACCGATGTGCTTTTATCAATACAAGGATTAAAAGTAATGGTAACGATGTCCGTCATAGCACTGATTTTTAATAAAATCTTTTAGAAGAAAACCCTATTCATTTGATGATTCTGTAAAAGTATATTCATTTAAGTTATTGGCCTTAATATGCATGGAATCCAGTTTGGCAGACAACTGATTCACCAGTTCTTTTTTTTCATGCACCCAGTCATCTTCCATTTCTTTTAATAATTGCTTTTCATGTTCATTCAATTTATCAGTGCCAAAGGTTTGCAAAAGCGCGATGGCCATACATTTATCACGGAAATCGCCGAATAATTTCAGGCATTCATCAATTTCTTTTTCGTCAAATAAATTGGTTTGCCGCTCGCTAATAAAGGGCTTAATAAATGCATAATTATAATAAAGATCTTCCATGAATTTTCGTGTGTTATCCAAACTATAATCGTCTGAATAACCGGCTATTACCTGTAACTCGTAAAGCGTATAATGAATAAATTTTCTTATGGATTTTTTGGCCAGTTTTTCGGGCAATGCAGTGATGATTTCTTTTTTATCATTAAAGAAATCATAACCTCTATCAATAAAATCTCTACTTAGCTTTTTCCAATATTCCAATTCTTTTTGTAACATGCTTACGTAAAAAACAGGCACATCATTGGCAGATTTTTTTACATATTCATTTATTTTTCTTAGTTGTAGATGGAAGTTTTGGATGACGCCGAAATATCCATATATCGTTTTCATCCGCTTGGTTATCCGGTTCGATAATCCATCCTCTGATTCCATACTGAGTAAATGAAGAAAAACTTTAAGTCTCTTTATTTCAGTTCTGAATTGGCGGATATCTGCAGTATCAAAATCTTCAATTGCTTTATGGAAATACAGGACAATTTTTTTGAAACTGTCTTCGATAAATTGGTTTATTTCCTCCTTTGTCATAAAAAGCTTTTAGGACTGGAAAAAGAGTTGTTTTATTTTCCAATAGCATGTTGAATAAATAGTTCATATAATTTTTCAAGAATGAAAATCATGGTATTTTTTAGTGCAGGCAACCCGGCTATCATTATTGCTATGGTTACTAACCATATAATTCTCTTTTCAATTTTTAACAGGCTAATATCATGGTTTAATGTAGTCATTTCATTCAAACTTGTAAGACGAAATTAGCCATACCATTCAATAGCTTCAATGCCTGAGGTCATTAGAAAGGATGATCTTTAATACTCTTTTCAATGATTGTTATCATCCTTTAAAATTTATGTTTCTGGGGCGCTGTTATTTATATTTTAAATACACCAGCCTGATATCCAGAAAATCAGCGGTGATGCGGTGTGCCGACAAATTACATCCAATCATCCAATGGGGATTCATTTTATAATTTAACCCCCACCGATGGTAAATCAGGCCCAGATCCGGGTCCCTGTTATAGACAAACAAACCCAACTGCTGGCTGAAATTAAATTTCTTAAAAAGAAATTCATGGCCGGCCAAAACTCCGAAACGATTATAATCCGTATCAGGCCGTCCATTTATTTCAAATTCTTTTTTCTTACCCAGGTCGGCCACCCACTCGGCTCCCAGATTAAAAGAATGATACCACCCGGCTTTGCGATTGGCCTGTAGCGCCAGGCCGTAAACCCAATAGAAATGCTTTTTGTCAAGAGCTATTGATTTATAGGAACCAAATGAGATCACATCAAAGCGCCATTTAAATTCAGGGGAAGGAATGATGTCCATTGTTTTGTAAATGTTTAAGTCATATTCAAGGCCGAGCGATGCAGTTGGAAAATTCATGCCATAATTGGGATGTCTGAGAGCTCCGTTGGAAATATGATTAAAATTGACTCCTGCATCGAGACGGTATTTTTTTGACATCTTCAATGTAGCACTAAGCCCCAGGCTCAAATAGGGATTGATATGCGAACTGTAGGAAAAATTTTGATTATTATACAACTCATGATAAGGATTGCTGTTGTAACTCAATCCTATTTTTGCAACCGGGCCCAGTGTAACTTTTTTATTATTGATGAAATAAGGTTCAATAAAATAGGAACCAAAAATGCCATATCCCAAAAAGGGTTTACTGAAATGAAAATACGCCAATGAAAACCCGGAATTAAAATACCCGGAATGATAACGCTTTGCCTCCGCATCAAGCCTTGTCCTGTTCAGCTTAACTTCAGCCGCAGTAATAAACGTTCCCTCGGTATTACTCACCTGCACATCATGGGCAAATACGAAACCCAACGTGGGCCTGGCGGAAAGGGTATAATGAGTTATTTTCTTTTCAGGCGATGCAGTTATCTGTGCTCCTGATTTTTTTATACAAAAAAGAAACAAAAGGAATAATATGCTCTTACCTGATAGCACTGATAACAGGATGATTTTATTCTGTGAATTAAGAAAAAAGATTCAGGAAGTAATGTATGGCAAAAAAAGGAAGCCGGTAATGATGGTTGTCAGGCAAACTGTTGATTGAAATCAAAATACTTCAGCTTTATTCCATGAGCAGATTTACCTTTTTGCATGACCAATGTCATTATTAATACACAACTGCCAGGCTAAATTTGTTTATGATAAACTATTTCATTCATAAAAAAGAAAAACATGAAACTATCAATCAATAAGAAAACAAAAATCAAAGATGTACAGAAAATATTTTCAGAAATATACCCTTATTTAAAAGTTGAATTTTATAAAAAACCCCATGGCAAAAAAGAACTATCATCAGTAAAGGATAGAATATCTCCTGAAAAAATCATCAGTGAGGTGGGTAAATTTAAAAGTACCTCGGTCATAGACATCAATGAAGGTAGAACCGTTGCTGATCTGGAAGCTGAATTTTATAAAAAATTCGGTATTGCTTTGCAGGTTTCCCGCCGCATTGGCAAA
The DNA here is from genome assembly GCA_036566285.1 of Hanamia sp. GTDB lineage: Bacteria > Bacteroidota > Bacteroidia > Chitinophagales > Chitinophagaceae > Ginsengibacter. The sequence goes on along the minus strand of DATCWN010000265.1, from coordinate 2,208 downwards.
ATTTGGATAGAAACCTCACTTACCGACCACAGGTCGCTTGGAACGCAAAATGAGCAAGGGAAAATGGCAAGTACCACAAATAAAGATACCTTTATAGAACAGGATTTTGACAGGTGAGAACGGGATTTTAAAATTTTAATTTACAGCAGGTAAATAAATACTTACCACCTTTTTATTTTACAAGGAAGCCAAAGTCTGCAATGACTACATGGAGCTGTTTTCAAAGTCCGGAATATAATTAGATTGAATTGTCGAACTGGTGAAGCGGTTTATCTATGATCAATCAAATGCGGTAAAATAATGCTTTATAATAATTCGAATCTGTAAAGTATTCTTCGAAACAATTAATCATCCATCAGTCTTTATTCCCAATTTTTTTCTGATTTATCATTTTCTCTTTCTACAGTGATTGAACATTCGCCAATTAAAGCCGCTAAGGCGCCAATAGCAGCAAGAACTGGTGCCAGCACAGTGCCAACGACACCAATCGTCAAAGGAAAACTCATTAATTCCTTTCCCGATTTTTCAGTAATGGTTATTCTTCTCACATTGCCTTCATCAATTAATTCTTTTACTTTTTTAAGTAAATTTTCTCCGGTAGTCGTGAAAAATTCTTTTGTACCCATATTTTGATTTTTTAGAATAAAAAATATGCCTGTTCCATTAAACCTGGAAACTGTCTTTAATAAAATACGATTCCCTTACTGTCGTTGTAAAAATAACAATAGCACAAAATCAAAATGAAAATCTGCCTTTATGAAACTGTTTCCTCTTTCTTTTGCTTTTTCTTTTCCATAAATTTTTCAATCAGGTCGGGGACTTTTTCAAATGCTGCGCCAAGGCCTTTCTTAGTTTGAGTAGGGATAAAAGAAATCTGATCCTGGCGGGTAGTCAGAAATCCAATGGGAGTAATGCCTACACCACCTCCGGCGCCGGTGCCTCCACCTTCTCCCTTACCTTTATTAGGCGCATCTCCATGCCCTTCGCCGCCACCATAGCCGAGTCCCATGCCAAATTTAATCACGGGTACGCAGGTAAATTCGCCCAATTGAAATGCCTGGCCTATTACCGTGTCGGTCTTTGCTTCCGTTTTCATAAAATCAGTAAGTTGTTTTACTGTTTCTTCTAAATTGATTGCCATAAAATTGGTTTTAAAAATGAATGAATAGTTATTTTATAAAGGCATAAGCCATTCGCCATATCTTATTTCGGATCACTAAAACCAGGTAATTCTCATCAGTAAAATTGACATGAACATGCTGCCTGGTGAAGGGAAAAAAGTTAAGCCAATACCAATAAGCGTTTTCTGTATTATCGTCTGCACTAAAAGCTATTCCCCATTGAACTATCTGAAACGTTTTAAGTATTTTAAAGAACTTTAAAACCGGTATGCGCCTTCCTCCCTTTTTTCTTCTATGGCCCGGAGGTATCTTTTTCCTTTTTTTCCTTTCTGCAAAAATCATTTGCACCAAATTCCATTTTTTGGAAATGAATAATATCCGGACTTTCAGCCACCATTCTTCATCTTCATAGAATAACGTTGCATTTCCAATACTTTTCCATTGTACCATTATTACCGGAACCCTTGTATCCAATTTAAATTCCAACGGCGATAATAATACCCAGGTTGGTAATAATATTATTATGAGTAATAAAATAGTCCATAGCATAAGTAAAATTGAAAAATAAAAAAATGTGATAAAATGACCGCTGTCATTGTGAAGGATGAATATGGTCATTTGCAGGCCCTTAATGGGAAGAAACCAGGACTGTCTGTGTAAGGCTATCCAATTTCCAATTTGAAGGCTACGCTCTTATTGAATTGAGTAGGCAATCTTGCTACTTCGCATTTCCCTTTGCAGGAGCATAATGGCAAATACCACAACCCAGAGCATAAAAGCGCCGATATTAATGCGCTCCCAGATTCCTATTCCTGGAGTAGGAAGACCTTTACCCATGCCCGGGGCTTCCATCCACGTCAAAACACCAAATAGGATAAAAACTATCCAGGTTGTGATCGTGTAAATTCTAAACCCTTTACCTAAAGCTGCTGCTCCAAATCCCATCATGAGAAGCATAGCAAAATTGGAAAACATCGCCCAAACAATATGCAAAGTGTCTGTAAGTGTTCCTCCCCCGGCCGCGATAACTTCACGTGTATGCATTGGAGGCCAGTAAAAGTTTACCACACTGTAAATGAGAATCATG
>DATCWN010000219.1:0-10740 GCA_036566285.1 Hanamia sp. | reverse complement strand
CAAAATAAAATTCCCATTCTTTACAGGCTATTGGCGAAGACGACAACAGCAGCAGGGGGAATATATACAAGGGCTATTGAAGAAATAACCGGTTGGCTTTACGAAAGTTATATTTTGTTTATATGTATTTCGCGAAAGCGATTTAACTGAATGCTATTCATATTTTTTTATAAAAAAAGTATAAAAGGTAAAACCTTTCGCATATATTTGAGTTGTAAGCAATTTTTTATGAGACGCTGCTTAATAATAATATTTATTTTTTATGCAGCGCCGCTTGTTGCACAAAAGATCGACTCTATAAAATATAGCAATGGGTTTCTCTTTTATTATGAATACGGAAAGGGCGAAACAATTATTTTATTGACCGGTGGGCCAGGAAATGATTGTATGCAGCTTTCAGATATGGCGGTAAAATTAAGTAAAGGCAATAGGGTAATATTATTTGAACAAAGAGGAACAGGACATTCGAAACCGATACCTTTCGATTCAACCACAATTAATTTGCAATCCGCGCTTTCAGACATTAATCTTCTTTTAGATCATTTAAATTTAAATAAAGCAATTATATGCGGACATTCATGGGGAGCTACCTTAGCCATGTATTATGCATCATTATATCCTAAGAAAGTAAAATCACTAATATTAATTGATCCAAGTCCATTGCTAATGGGTTCTGAAATGTATCAAACTGTTGCATACAATATGAACACAAGGTGGGGAAGTGAAGAACACGAACGATTAGATTCGCTAAATAAAAAGGCAAGTGAAAATAAACTAACAACAAGTGATACCAAGGAGTTCAATTATATTTATAGGTTAGCTTATGTTTCTGACAAACAGAAAATAGATAGCATTATTCCTAAAATTGACGTCCCACGAAATCAGGAAATGCTGCAATTAATTTATGGAGACATAAATAAATCAAAAATTGATTTACGTGAATCTTTGAAATCCTTTAAACATCCTGTTTATTTAATCTGTGGCCGGCAAGATATTGGTGATTATGTGTGCTATGAATTGAAAATATTGTATCCATCCTACAACTTATCTTGGATACAAAACAGTGGGCACTTTCCTATGTATGAGCAACCTGAATCGTTTTACAAAACAATTTTTAATATTCTTGATAAAATACGTTAAAACTGCTTACAACATGCGGTTCCTATGTACCTTAAGTCGAGGAGTTAATATGGTTGTTTCTTCTTTTTTTATTCTTCTATAATCCTATCAGCCGTTCCGGCTTTAATCCCGAAGGGATGATATGATTATAGCCCGAATACCACCTTTCTTCAGAACCCCGCAGGGGTGATATTATCCCTTTAAAACCTCTTAACTTAATGACTCTGCACTTCGAAACATCTGGCAGGTAGAAATTGATACCAAATGCTATGGTTCAAAATATATTTTCAATTCCCTTAGTCCTTCCTTTCACCACCGTTGTCATATAGGGTAGGGGCTATACAATAAACCCCCGAAATCTCTTTTATGAAAGAAGCGCAGGATAAGCTACAATACCTTCTGGAGCAATATGCTAATGGAAGTGCTTCGCCATCCGAGGAGAATGAATTGTTTACTTTAATTGATGAGGCTAAGAATAATGATGATATTAAAAGCATCATGCTGAATATGATGCAGGCTGAGGAACCGGCAGCATTTAATAAAGATCAATGGGAGCCTGTACTTAAAAAGATACTTGGGGAAGAGGGAAAGATTGAGGCTGCCCCCGCTGCTATTTATAACCTTTCTGAAAGAAAAAGAACATGGGAGTGGAAAAGGATAGCTGCCGCTGCTGCCATCTTAGTTTTTGTAGGTGCCGCCCTATTCTATTCCACATTTAGGGAAAACGAAAAGGATACCGCGGTAATAAAAAAAGAAGTGGGTTTGCCTGGTGCAGATATTGCCCCGCCCAATTCGGCAAATGCGATACTTACGCTTGCCAATGGCCAAACCATTATACTCGACAGCGCCGGTAATGGCACTCTTGCCCGGCAAGGTGCTGTAACTATAATAAAACTGGCCGACGGACAAATTACTTACGATCCGCAAGCCGGTGCCTCACAAGGGAAGGGCGGCGAAATTACCTATAACACGCTTACCAACCCGGCCGGAAGCAGGGTGGTAAATCTTACCCTGGAAGACGGTACTAAAGTGTGGCTGAATTCTAAAAGCTCATTGCGCTACCCAACTGCTTTTTCAGGAAAAGAACGAAATGTGGAAATAACCGGTGAAGCTTATTTTGAGGTGTCCCGTATTTCATCATCCTCTGCGGTAAGCGGTGAGGCTTCCATGCCTTTTCATGTGAACGTGAGCGGAATAGAGGTAGAGGTGCTGGGTACTCATTTTAATATCAATAGCTATGATGAAGAAGGATCTGTAAAAACGACTCTTCTCGAAGGCAGCATAAAAGTCAATAAGAATAGAGAAACGGTACTGCTAAAGCCCGGACAACAGGCGCAGATAACACTTCTGAGAAGTGCCAATGAGCCTATAAGAGTGAGTACGCCGGACCTGGAAGAAGTAATGGCGTGGAAGAATGGACAGTTCACTTTTCACAATACCGGGCTTGATGCTATCCTGCGTGAAACCGCGCGCTGGTACAATGTGGAAGTGGTTTACGTGGATAAAATAAATGACCACTATACCGTAAATGTGCCGAGGAATATACCGGTATCGCAATTGTTTAAATTCATAGAAATGAGTGGGGGAGTACATTTTAGTATAGAGGGCAAGAAGATAATGGTAAAGAAATAAATAATAAAACCAGGGATGGTTTTTTATTAGATAATAATAACAGAGGCTAAAATAATAAAACAGGAACTCCGGTGGGCGGAATTCCTGGTAAATGTTTTAGTTTAAAAATTAAATAAATCAGTAGTACCGCTTTATTAACATTAAATCTAAACCAAAACAAAGTTATGCAAAAAGTTCTTTATGTAGTCAGGGATTTTAACCCGGGTTTATCTGAGGGGGTTCCGGGACTATTAATGAAAAAAATAATCCGCATCATGAGAATGACCACCCTGATACTTCTGTTGGCCTGTTTACAGGTGCATGCTGAAACGAACGCTCAGAATGTTACAATTTCTTTAAGAAATGCACCCCTTGAAAGTGTGTTTAAAGAAATCAAGAAGCAAACGGGCTACAGCTTCGTTTATAACAACAGCCTTTTAAAGAACGCAAAAAAAATAGACATTTCTGCCTCACAGGGAAGTGTGGATGAGGTGTTGAAAAAAAGCCTTAAAGATCAACCGTTCACTTATACCATTATTGAGAAAACAATTGTGGTAAAGCCGGTGAGCGATAGGGTGATAATGGAGGAAGTTACTGACAGCCGGGCTTACGATGAAATTATCAGGGGAAGAGTTACCAATCCGGCCGGCGAGGCCATGATAGGTGTAACCGTAGGGGTAAAGGGAGCTGCAACCGCTACCGCCACCAATGAAAACGGTGAGTTTACCATACAGGTACCCTCCGGCAATTCCGTATTGAGATTTACCATGATAGGCTATGCCGCCAGGGAAATAACTGTAAATAACAACCAATACCTTACTGTAGTACTTACTGAAGAATTGAAGCAATTGGGAGATGTAATTGTTACAGGTATTTATGATAGAAAAGCCAGCAGCTATACCGGGGCAGCGGTTACTATTACCAAGCAGGAATTAAAGAAGGTAGGCAATTCCAATATATTCCAGGCGCTTAAAAATATTGCTCCGTCAATGGTACTGGACAATTTTGCCGTAGGGTCTAACCCGAATGCCATGCCTACTATCCAAATCAGGGGCAACTCCTCTTTTCCTATGTCGGAGTTGGATATTTCCTCGAGCTTAAAAGGAAATTATCTTAAAAATCCAAACGAGCCATTGTTTATCCTTGATGGATTTGAAACGACTGTGGAGCATGTGTTAGATTTGGATTTAAACAGAATTGAAAGCGTTACCATTTTAAAAGATGCTTCTTCAAAAGCATTATATGGCTCTAAAGCTGCCAATGGAGTTATTGTTATTGAAACAACGAAACTTTCTTCTAATAAACCTTTGGTTACCTACAATACCAGTCTTGATATTGAATTACCTGATTTAACAAGTTACAATCTTACTAATTCAGCAGAGAAGCTGGAGGCAGAGCGTATTGACGGAATGTACACAGCCAAAACTATAACAGTTGACCCGCCGGGCCAGCATGCAGAGCTGTTGCAGTTGTATAATCATAGAAGAAAGTTAGTACTCGAAGGGATGGATACGTATTGGATGGCAAAGCCGCTTCGTGATGGCGTGGGACAAAAGCATGCCATTGCCGTTGAATTAGGAGGAAACAACCTGAGAATTATGGGTGATGTAGCCTACAGAGAAGTAGCCGGAGTTATGAAAGGTTCTTCCCGTAAAAATATTTCCGGAAGTATGAGCACCTCTTACAGGTTAAGTAATTTCCTGTTTAGAAATATAACCAGTATTAATAGTAATAATAGCGCTGAATCTCCTTATGGAACATTTGACGAGTACGCAAAAATGAACCCCTATTGGAGAGCTGTAAATGCAGATGGAACCATCCCTTACTATGCAGAGCTTGGCCCTAATGGAGCCAGGTATACCAACCCGTTGTATAACTCTACAGTAAATTCAAAAATAACCGCTGACTATTTTAATATAGTAAATAACTTTTACCTCGAATGGACCATTAAACCGGGACTAAGGGCAACCACAAGGGTTGGCATTGACGTAAACAGAAATGGCGCTGATGAATTCTATCCATCCTCCCATACAAAATTTGACCATTTGAATATAACTGAAGAGGATAAAAACCGCCGTGGCTCTTACAAGGTTAATAATGGAAGAAGTGTTTCCCTGTTTGGCGACATCAATCTGAATTATACAAAAGAAATAAACAAGCATTCCTTTTTTGGAAACGTAGGGTTTAATGTAAGTGAGAAAAAATACAGCGAATTATTTCACAAGGTAGAAGGATTTGCAAGCGACAGGATGAGTAATATTATTTTCGGGCGCGACTATGCTTTGGATTCCCGTCCATCAGGTGTGGATGGTATCAACAGGGAAGTGGGTTTTCTGGGCGCCGCTTCTTACACATGGGATAATCGTTTTTTAACGGATCTTACACTTAGAACCACTGCCTCCTCTCAATTCGGCGCAGATAAACGCTGGGGCAACTTCTGGAGCTTAGGTTTGGGATGGAATTTACACAGAGAAAATTTCTTTAAAGACCTGGCAGTATTCAATCAGTTCAAGATCAGGGGATCTGTGGGCAATACCGGCAATCAGAACTTTAATACCAACCAATCCATTGCTACTTATCAATATTATTTGAATTCTCTTTACCAGGGTTTCCCGGGATCGTACCTGACTGGTTTGGCTAATCCGGGCCTGCAGTGGGAATCATCTTTTGATTACAATGGCGGCTTGGATGCAAAAATAGGTGGCTTAACCATGCGGTTTGATTATTATGAGAGGTATAAGGAAAACCTGGTAACACTGGTTACCATACCTGAATCAACAGGTTTCACTTTTGTTAGTGATAACTTAGGCAAGGTTAAAAACGCCGGTATTGAAATATTTACCTCTTACCTCGTTTGGTCAAGTGGCAAAAACTTTGTGAACCTGAATGCCAGTTTTGAAACCAACACCAATAAGATTGTAGAGCTTTCCAATTCAATGAAAGCGTATAACGACCGCATGAATAAACTGGCGGCCGACAAGTCTAATAATAAGGTTGTCAATAAATATGAAGATGGAATGTCTATGGATGCCATCTGGGCGGTTCCATCTCTTGGAATTGATCCGGCTTCCGGAAATGAAATATACCTTGACCGCAATGGAAATACCACCTTCAACTGGAGCGCCAATGATATGATTGTGGCCGGAAATGCTGCGCCGAAGTACCAGGGAATATTTGGTTTCAATGCTGAAGTTCACAATTTTGGTCTCGGAGTTACAGGGCGTTATTTAGCGGGTGGCCAGCTTTATAACAAGACTTTGGTGGAAAGGGTAGAAAATATTGACATGAACTACAATGTGGATAGGAGGGTGCTTACCGGCCGTTGGTTAAAGCCGGGACAATATGCCTCATTCAAAAGACTGGGTCAGTACAACAGGGAAAACGAAGGATCCAATTCGGTATCGGCGTTTGACGAAAAAACACGCGCCACTACACGGTTTGTCCAGGATAGAGATGAGGTAACGATTGGCGCCATCAATGTGTATTATGATTTTACTGACTTAGTAAGCAACAGGAAAATTCAAAGGCTGCGCGCTTCTTTTAATATGAATGAAGTGGCTACGTTTTCTTCTATCCGCATAGAAAGAGGACTTCAGTATCCATTTGCCAGAACCTTATCATTTTCCATATCTGCAACCTTTTAAATAAAACGAAATGAAACAACTTTTTAAATACATATTATTCGGGATCCTTCTTACAGGCTTTGTTTCCTGTAAAAAAGAATGGCTCGATGTTACTGCAAGTAACCAGATTAAAGCCAAAGATCAGTTCACCCAACCTTCCGGTTTCAAAGACGCGCTGATGGGGGTGTATATCGGAATGACAAAACCTACGTCATACGCCAAGGATATGACATGGAACCTGGTGGATATATTATCGCGCCAGTATAACACGCTGCCTACTTTAGCGCTTTATACTGATGTGCAGCTTTTTAAATATAAATCAACCCGGGCCATGGCACAGATTGATGCCCTTTGGAAACAGCAATACAATACCATCGCTAATGTCAATGGTATCCTGGATGAAATGGAAAAGAATAAGGTGCTTGGTAAAATTGACCATGCGATTATAAAAGGTGAATTGCTGGGATTAAGGGCTTTCCTGCACTTTGACTTGCTGCGGCTTTATGGAGATTTTAATTATGCCAACAGGCCGGAGCTTGCTACTAAACCAACCATTCCGTATGTAACTACTTTGTCTAAAGACATGACTCCCCAGCTATCCTATAAAGCAACTTTTGATTTAATGCAAAAGGACATTGCCAGTGCTTTGGAGTTACTGAAGGAAGATCCCGCCTATAAAGAAGTAACGAGACCTTCGGACTATTTTGCTGAGGCAAACCGGAATGGCTTTTACAATTTGCGCGAGCAAAGAATGAATTATTATGCTGTTAAGGCTTTGCAGGCGCGGGTGTATACCTGGCAGGGCAGCGCCCAGGATTTGCAGAAAGCAGCGGCAGCCGCTGAAGAAGTAATCAGTAAATCGCCGGCTACTTTAAAGAATCCTTCTACTCCGGTTGGCTCTGACCGGATCTTATCTTCCGAGCAATTATTCAGCCTGAATGTAAGCGGGTTTGCCAATATTGTGGCGCAGTTATTTAATGGTGAGAATGCTACCAATTATGATGCGTTAATATTACTAAGACCTAGTGCGGAAACCCTTTTTGAAACCAGCAATCAAAACATTGGAGTTCCTGATATTCGCTTCAATACCTTATTGGTTCAGCATAGTCGTGGAATGGTATCGCAAAAATTATTGCAATCGCAAAACAATGCTTACAGAAATATTATGCCGCTGCTGAAACTGCCTGAGATGTATTACATAGCAGCAGAAGCTTATCTTAATACGGATCTTAATAAATCTATTTCCTATCTGAATAAAGTAAGAACCAGCAGGGGAATATTACAGGATATTTCTTCTACGGCCACTATTGAGGTGGTAAAGGCAGAGTTACAAAAGGAATACCAGAAGGAATTCATCAGTGAAGGGCAGTTGTTCTTTTATTTTAAAAGGAAAGGGCTTACGCACATGCCGGGCTTATCTGCACAAACTATTGCTGACGATCAGATATACAGGCTTCCTTATCCTGATAACGAAATCGAATTTGGAAATAGAGTTCAATAAACATAAAACTTAAATTATGAAAAAAATAAACTTTTTCTCTGTTTGCTTGATGGTATTATCCGTAGCTTTTGTAAGCTGTGAAAAATCGGATTTACAACCATTCAATGCCAATCCTGCTATCAATTTTGTAAAGGTGGATAATGCCAATTCCCTTACCTATTCCTTTATGACCAACCCTACCAATGAGTATACGCAGGATATAACGGTAAATATTATTGGTGATACATCAAATGTTGACCGTGCATTTGAAGTACAGGTAGTGAGCGATACCAATACGACCGCACTGCCGGCTCAATATAAGATATTGGGTGGGGTGGTAAAGGCCGGACAATTTACCGGTAAACTGTCTCTTAAATTGTATAAGTCGCCTGAATTGGATAGTAAAACCATTTCAGTAAAACTAAAGCTGGTGGATTCTAAGGATTTCAAAATGGGAAATATTGAATCTTCAGAATTTATTGTAAAATGGACCAACCAGGTAGTTCTTCCAAGCTGGACTTATTTTAGAATATTTTTTAGTTCAGCATCGAGCATCGCTGTGTATAGAATTATCATGCAAACTACAGGCCTGACCACACTGACTGCTACTCAATACAGCAGGGAGATTGGGGCAGCGGGTGTTGAGGTGCTTGCTACCGTTTTCGGGGATTATGTAAAGCAATGGAACAAAGATCATCCGAACGATAAATTAAAACATGACACCGGAACACAGGCAGGACAGGAAATAGTGCCATTATATTACACACACTCAAAATTTGACTAATGAAAAAAATATTTTTATATACGCTTCTTTTATTTACCTCGGTGCTAATGCTAAACTCCTGCCGCAAGGATTTAAGTACCCTGGATATTGCAAAAATCAAAGGAGTTTCTTTTGATACAACTGGCCAAAGCAGCTTAAGCGTATTTCAATTTGATAAATTAATCGTAAAGCCAAAGATCAATATTGAAGGCCTCAATGGGGCTAATTTAAAATACGAATGGAGAATTAATATGGCGCCAAGGCTAATAGATTACCGCGTGATTGGTACAGAGCGGGATCTTGAATTTGAGGTGAAGATGGCGCCTACCAAAGCCAATGAGTTTTACCAGGTATTATATGTGATTACTGATCAAAGCAACGACTTGCAATATGTTATGGCGTGGCCTCTTGCCATCCGCAATAGCATTGGAGAAGGGTTGGTAATAGCCACTTCTGCAGATGGTATTAATACTGATATCAGCCATATTATGTCACCATTGGTTACAAGCAATTATGCCTCTGAAAGTATAAAACGAAATGTTTTTTCAGGCGTTAACGGAACTACCATCCCCGGAATTTTGAAGCAATTGCGTTTTACAAAACTGAACAGTGTTGGTGAAATTATGATGGGCATTTCTGACGAGACTACGGTAGCCATTAAAACCCTGGATTATACTTTAGCAGGCTTAAATGAAGATTTATTCTTTTTAGGTGTACCTAACAGGAAAAATCAATTAATAGGCGGACTTACGCAGAGTGATGTGTATGTTGGAAACGGAAAGTTAACCGCTTATTGGTTAGAAAATAACAAAAAGTTCGGGTTACCGTTTGATGCCAAATATACGGTGCCCAATCATGTTGCTTTAAATGGTAATAGTGATTATCCACTCGTTGTGATTAGTTTTTATGATGAGGCAAAAGGGATTTTTGTATATCAGCCATCTGTATCATTTGGCGATAAGAATATGCATCCTTTACTTCCTGTAGCCCAGGGCGCTTTTGACCCATCAGCTACTCCTAATAAAGTAAACCTGGCGGCAGGTGTTACGCAGGCAGGTGAATTTTTACATGTATTAAAAGATAAAAGTACCAATAAGGTAGGTTTGTATGTAGTAGAAGGCGGAAAGTATGATGATAACTGGAATCAGCTTCCTCCGGCTCCCAAAGCTTTTTATGATCTTTCTAATGCGCCGGACATTCAAAATGCCGTTCATTATGTATTGCTGGATGATCAGAAGGTATTGTATTATGCCACTAAAACAAAGATCTATGCGATGCTTTACGGTTCCGCAACGCCTACTTTCTCTGAAAGATATACCGCGTCGGCAGGCGAAGAGATCACTACACTCCAGGTGTACAGGCAGGCTGATTATCCAAAAAGATTTGATGGCTATGATCCTCCTTACATCTCTACGAATAATAAGCAATTAATCATGTCAACGTATAACAATACAGAGGGTAAAGTATATATTATGCCAATGAAAAATATCGGTTTAGGAAATATTGACGAGCCAAACATCAAAGTATTTAATGGTTTCAAACGTATCTCGGCCATCGGTACACAGCTCTAATTAAGAAATATAATAAAAATTAAAGGAAATTCATTTCCTTAATCTGCCTTATGAAAAAAGTACTCAGGATAGCTCGGGTAGAGTTAAGTATATTGTTTTATTCACCGATTGCCTGGCTTGTTTTAATCATTTTTATGATTCAGTGTGGTGTTACATTTACCGACATCATCGCTAAGTTTGAAACAAGCCAGCAGTTGAATAATGCGATGAAATCCTTAACCGTAAATACTTTCGGGGGAAGAGAAGGATTATTTGCAGCGGTACAAAGTAAATTGTTTCTCTATATCCCGTTATTAACCATGGGATTGATGAGCCGGGAAATAAGCAGTGGCTCCATAAAACTACTGCTTTCTTCCCCGGTTACCACTTTTGAGATCATTATAGGGAAGTTTGTGGCAATGATGGCGTATGGTTTTTTGCTCATTTCCGTGCTGCTCGTAATCATGGTCGCGGCGGGTATTTCCATAGAGTTTCTTGATATTAAGTTTATAGCGGGCGGCCTTCTGGGTTTGTATTTATTGATATGTGCCTTTTCGGCCATTGGCTTGTTTATGTCGAGCCTCACTTCCTACC